>JAFBAP010000116.1 GCA_019247695.1 Verrucomicrobiota bacterium
AATTTTATCGCCCGGGAAACGGGGCAGCCTGTTAGCAAGCGCCGCCGCTTCACCCGGGACAAAATTGAGCCAATTTGAAGTCCCGCCGGCCTTGGGAGGCCGGCCCGTTCGGTCGGCTTGCGGCCTTCCAAAAGGGAAAACAACTTAAAGCCGAACCCGCATTACGCAACTAAAAACTTAAAAGTTTTTACTCGCGCCCTCCCGGCGGGCTTTCGCTCGGCCGGGGTGCAGGATCGGGCGGTTATTATGCCTTAGTTCGGCCCCGCGTCAACCCCCCCCTTTTCAAGGGTGGGCCACCCGAAGCGCCTGCTCTCACCAAGCGGCTTTCAGAGCCGGCAGACCCCAAGCCGCCCTCAACCGATCGTATTCCCCGAAAGGCAACTGCACAATCAACGGATCCCGGCGCGCATCCAGCCAGTGCAGCAGGCGGTTCAGGTCCGACGAAGCCATGGCGGTGCATCCCACCGTCCCTTGATCCGCCCCTGCCCAGAGGTGAAGGAAAATGCAGGACCCATACCCTGGAACCTGCCCCCAATTGTGTTCGACCATCACTCCGAACCGGTAACGGCCTCCGACTCGCTGCATCGATTCCGAAGTCGACCAATCGGGCCGCGCGACATCCTCCCGGTTTACGATCCGATTGTAATGTTTGGAGTGCGGATCATCGACCGCTTCCGTGGTTGAGGTAACCTGCCGGTACGGAAAGCGGAGAAATCGAACGCGATCCGGAGCCGCCAGGCCGAAGACCGAATATAGTTTAAACACCCCGGCCGGGGCACGGCGATCACCTTCAACCTTGTAAGGCGCTTCAGGCTCTCCCGTCCCGTGCAAACCGATGCCCCAACCGAGTCCATGGGCGCCAGTCACCGCCGGGAACGGTTTGCCGACAGGCTTCCAGGCAACGGATCCGCCTTCAGGACGGGAAAAGAGCTGGATGGTTGCCTTCGCATCATTCCAACCCCGGGTTGTTACCGTGATCAGTTGGCAACTGCGGCGAATTTCCGGAATGATAGGGTGAAGGTGAAGCAGACGCCGGGGACCCTTCGTCTCCATCCCGTCCACCTCAATTGAAGCGCCCATGCCCAAGCCTGCGAGCAACCAGCAACACAAGGGCGCCGTCCAGCTTTTCTTCATGTGACCATTAGAATGCCAGAAATGAAAAAGGGAAAGGCCCACGGCACGCCGGCGCTGATGCATTGTCCCTATTGCCGCACCGGCCTTACGTGGGGGTTGATCAGATGTCCCAATTGCAACGCGCGCATCTCGTACGGATGTAAGGTGCCGATCACGGGATTCTTCCTCTCCGTCGTCGTCGCTTT
This sequence comes from Verrucomicrobiota bacterium, assembly GCA_019247695.1. Lineage (NCBI taxonomy): Bacteria > Pseudomonadati > Verrucomicrobiota > Verrucomicrobiota bacterium. Next base: position 1,320 of record JAFBAP010000116.1, read on the forward strand.
TCTCGCCGCAAGCAGCCTGATCGCACTCCTCGCAACCCGGGATACCGGGGGCAACCCCTGCATTTCCAACACCATCCTCGCCGGAATCGGTGCTTTTTCCGCGCTGCTCGGGCTCGGGTCCTGGCTGCTCATGCTCCGAGCGGCCCGGCGATCGGTGTCGTTTTCCCGTGACCGCCGGTTCGATTATTGACCAATGAAACCGCGGCCCGGCCGAGCGATCGGCTGCGTAAACATGCGCTAAGACTTCGTACCGGTGCCGGGCAACACCTCCTCAGGCGCGCCGAAACGGATTCCCTCGGTACGGAGCCGCCTGATCATCTCCTCAACGGCTTCCGGAACCCAGGTCCGGTCCTTACCTCCCAAGAAGTCGCCAACGCGATCAAGCGGCCGCAACCTGATCAAGCCGTCGTGCACGACGAAAATGCCGCCGCGATCCCTCTTTGCGACCCGCACATGCGTTTCAACCAACTGCCGGGCGCCCCGGTGACTGTACAAGGTATCAAAAGCAAAATGAGTCACCGGCAGGATCTGCAATCCTCGGGCTGCGGTACAGGTTCTGATTGCACGGGTAAGCCATCCACCCGGAGGCCGAAACCAACGGCTTAGGTACCCCGGCATTCCGCACGCGCGCCCGATTGCCTCATCGCACCGGCTGAGTTCCCGTTCTACCGCGCGGACCTGATGTTCCACCCGGTGCTGATAGGTATGATTCACGAGGAGATGGCCCGAATCACGCATCCGCCGCACCACCGCAGGGGCTTGTTCCGCCAAGCGGCCGATCAGGCAGAACGCCGCCCTAACCCTTTCGCGTTCCAGGACGTCCAGCAGCCGGTCCGTGGTACGGCCAAGCTCATTGGGACCATCATCAAAGGTCAACAGGACGACGTCGGCCGGCAGCCACGCCAGGCTTGCACGTCTGACCCAAATGGTGCCGGGGACGGAAGAGAATGCCACAAACTCGGTGCTCGATAACGGGTAGCGCGTAACGCGTAACGGGTTCGATCATACGACGGCATGGCAAAACACGGCAACCACGGCGAGAAAAGAAATACCAAGCTTGACATCCGGTATCCGGCCCTCGGAGCCGAACGCCGAACGCCGAACGCCGCACCGTACCCGCTACCCGCTACGCGTTACCAGTTACCAGTTACCCGTAACCGAGTTCGTGGCATTCATCTAAGCTTCATTTGCCAGTCCTTTTCCGGATGCACATGCCGGTTATAGAGCGGATGATCAAACCGGTGGTGTGCGAACAACTCGTCGTTCCACCACGCCGTGACGGGACGTTTGTGCATCAACCCGTGAATTTTCGCAATCTTCATCCCTTGGTGTGCGGCATTGAATTCTTCAATGGCCAGTAACTCACCCGTGTAACGGGAGTGCAACTCCAGATCGCCCCCGATCATATCGTCGAAGTAACAGAAGACGCGCGGCAAAAAGAAGGCGTGGTCGGCCTCCAGCAGGCCAAAGGTAGTCACCGTCGACGAGTAATAATCTGCATCAAACGAGATGAAGCCGATCGGAGCCGGCCGGTAATCGGGGATGAAGCTCGGCACCGTCTCAGTAAAGTCGCCCAAGACCAAGGTGGTTCTGCGCAAGCGGCGGCGAAGTGCCTCCACGTCCATCTGGAAAAATCCTTGCTGCCAGATGTACGGCAAATCCCGGTAATCGACCGGGGCAGGCATGCCGCGTCCGCTGTCAAAGCCATACGTGTCCACCCGCACCCCCGTTGCGGCCGCAATCTCCTCAGCAATGCCTTCAAGAGCCACAAGTCCATTCCCGCCGGCAACTCCGAATTCGATCGCGCTGATTTTCGTGATCCCGAGAGCGGCGGCCTGCAGCGACGCGTTATACACCCCGTAGGCGTAGTCCGGACGCGAGAAAAGGTCCCACTGCACCCGCCGGGAGAGAGGTTGGTTAGGAAGCAAGCGGATGATTTCGCGGATGAACTCCTTCGGGAAAGCCAGCTTAAGTAAAGATGACAGACTCATGGACGCCGTAAACGGGTAAAAAGCAAAGAGGGCTTAAACCCGACTGTCAACAACGTCACACAGCGAACACGGCGGAAGAAGGCGGCCATGACGTAAGAGTTCACACGGTCACACCATAAAGGCGGGCACAGCGTAAGAGTTCACACGGTCACACCACGGGCACAGCGTAAAGGCGGGCGCGGCCTAAGAGTTCACACGGCGAACACGGCGGGCCACGGCGAACACGGCGGGAAGACAAGTTACAGACTTGACATCGGCGACTCTTCCCCAAGCTCGCCCCCGACACCCGCTGTCATTTGTGGCGTTCTCTGCCGCCCCGAACGCCGAACGCCGAACGCTTTCCCCCTCTTCCCGCCGTGGTCGCCGTGTTCCGCCGTGGCGCCGTGTGAGTCTTTTACGTCGTGCCCGCCGTGTGACCTTAATCTGTGTCAATCTGTGTAATCTGTGGATGTTTTTTCTTTTCTGCGTTCCTCTGCGTGTTCTGCGGATGATTCCTGTCTTCCCGCCGTGGTCGCCGTGGCTCGCCGTGTTCGCCGTGTGAACTCTTACGTGGTGCCCGCGTCATTCCGCCGTGCCCGCCGTGTGACCGTGGGACGGCCTTTCCGGTCCGGACCCGCGAATTAAGGCTAACCGGGGGGTTTGGCGGCAGGAGGCGGAGATCAAAAATGGAGAAGGTCAGACTCGGGATCATCGGGGTCGGCGCGATGGGCGAGGTGCATGCGCAAAACATTCTCAACGGCAAGGTGCCCCGCTGTGAACTGGCGGCGATCTGTGACCGGCACCCGGAACGGCTGCAGCGGTTCGCCTCGATTCCCGGCTTTGTCTCGGTCGATGAGCTGCTGGCTTCTTCCGCCACGGATGCAGTCCTGATCGCGACCCCGCACTACTCTCATACCGCGATCGGAATTCAGGCACTCAACTCCGGGAAGCACGTGCTCGTTGAAAAGCCGATCTCTGTCCACAAAGCCGATGCGGAACGTCTGCTCGCGGCACACACGCGGTCCGACCAGGTGTTCGGGGCCATGTTCAACCAGCGCACGGATCCCTTTTTCCTCAAACTGCGCCAACTGGTGCAGTCGGGTGAACTCGGGCCGGTCCGGCGCGTGCACTGGACCATTACCGACTGGTTCCGAACCGAAGCCTACTATCAATCCAGTGCGTGGCGGGCCACCTGGGCGGGAGAGGGCGGCGGCGTCCTGCTGAACCAATGCCCTCACAACCTTGATCTGTACCAGTGGATCTTCGGAATGCCCTCCAGCGTGCGCGCCTTCTGCCATTTCGGCCGGTATCATGACATCGAGGTTGAGGACGACGTCACGGCCTACCTCGAGTACCCGGACCGGATGACGGCGGTGATCAACGCTTCGACCGGTGAGGCGCCCGGCACCAACCGTCTTGAAGTGGCCGCCGAACGGGGTAAGGTCGTGATTGAAAACGACCAGTTTCTGTTTACCCGGAACGAAGTGCCCATGAGCGAATTTTCGCGAACCGATCCGGGTCGATTCTCAGCGCCCGCAACCTGGGACGTCCGGATTCCCGTCCGAGGCCATGGCCCGCAGCACGATGGCGTTCTCGCCAATTTTGTGGCCGCCATTCTGGACGGGGCATCCCTGATCGCGCCGGCCCGGGAGGGCATCTTATCGCTGGAACTCGCCAATGCGTTTCTGCTCTCAACCTTGGAAAACCGCTCGGTGCAGCTTCCTCTGGACGGGACCCTCTTTGAACAACACCTGCAAAGGCTGATCGCGTCATCCAGCCAACAAAAGCCCAAGGTCGTCCGGCCGGCGGTGGATGATATGGCCAGTTCGTTCCGCTAACCCTTCACTGCGCCCCTTTTACGATGAGCCTCAGCCAAACCGGTTTCGATTACGCTCCCAAAGGCAAACCTCAACCCGTGTGCCGGCCGGGCGAATTCACGTTTGCGGCCGCCGCCCTTGATCACGGCCACATCTACGGACAATGCAACGGGTTGATTGAAGCCGGCGGCGAACTTCGCTGGGTGTATGACCCTGATCCGCTCAAGATCGAAGCCTTCCGGAAAACGTTTCCGCAGGCTCAGGTTGCCCAGTCGCTGCAGCAAATCCTGGATGACGCGGAAATCCGGCTGGTCGCATCAGCCGCCGTGCCGTCCGGCCGCGGACCGCTTGGGGTTCAGGTCATGCGCGCGGGAAAACATTACTTTACCGACAAACCCCCTTTTACGGAACCGGCTCAGCTCGAGGAAGCCAGGCGCGTCGTCGCGGAGACCGCTAAAAAATACATGGTTTACTACAGCGAACGTCTGCACGTCGAATGCGCGGTGTTCGCCGGTGACCTGATCGGGCAAGGCGCAATCGGCCGCGTCCTGCAGGTGCTTGGCTTGGGTCCGCATCGTCTCAGCGCCGGGAACCGTCCCCCGTGGTTCTTTGAGCGGGCGAAATACGGCGGCATCCTGTGTGATATCGGCAGCCACCAGATCGAGCAGTTCCTCTTCTACACGGGAGCCTTCGACGCCGTCATCACTTCGGCCCGCATCGCAAACTATGGCCACAAAGAATACCCGGAGCTCGAAGACTTCGGGGATGCTTCATTGATCGCCGACAACGGCGCAACGTCGTATTTCCGGGTGGATTGGTTCACCCCGGACGGCCTTCGCACCTGGGGTGACGGCCGCACGATGATTCTCGGCACGGACGGCTACATCGAACTGCGGAAATACATCGACGTTGCCCGCGACTCCGGGGGCGACCAGCTGTTTCTGGTGAACCAACAGGGCGAACAACACTTTGCTCTGGGCGGAAAGGTCGGGTTTCCCTTTTTCGGCCGGTTGATTCTCGACTGCATGCATGGAACCGAAACGGCCATGACCCAACAGCACGCATTCAAGGCGGCCGAGCTCTGCCTTAAGGCCCAAACCGCAGCCCGGCGCATCGAGTAAGGGTGAGGCATCAACGCCCGGAGAGCGTGCACCAGGTCCCCCCGGCAAATTATTCGTGTAACCAGGGACGGGCCGGACCGTCTCTCCGGGTACATCCTATGAAAAGGTTTCTTCTGATTATCGCACTCGTGATGGGCGCAGCCGCCCTGGGCGCGCCGCAGGCTAAGGCGGGGGTTTTCATCGGCTTGCCGCTTCCTCCGTTACCTATCCCGGCGCCGGGAGTTGCGTTTTATGGGCCCGGCTATTATGCCCCCGGTTACTACTACGGACCGTATGGGTACGGCTACTATCGTCACCCGTACTGGCGGCACCGGTACTGGGGCCGTGGTCACTGGCGCTATCGTTAATTAGCCGGTTGATCGATCGCCAAGTTTGCAGGGGCCGGCGGCAACCTCGATCAGGGGTTGCCGCCGGTTCGCTTTTATTGGTCATTCCGGGCCCGTGCAGGCGAGCGTGGCCAGGACCAGGACGGAATCGCGGAAAAATCGCCGAACGAAAGGTAAAAGAGGGGGAGGTATCCTCAGGCGCCGGGGCGGAACGCCGCGTGCTGTTGCACGCGGCGTTTCGCCTCCAAGCGCGAATAACTCTCTACCAAAAGGACACGACCTCTCAAAGGCAAGGGTGCAAGCGTAATTTAAAATGCCTGCAGGGATTTTGATCAGTATAAATGATTCTTAATTTTACAGCCGAGACCAGCCACGAACCCGTTGCTCACCGTCCCGTTTCCATGCTCCTCCCCAGGAAGCCGGCTTGAACGATCATTCTCCGCCTGTTCTGAATTACTCCACGCCGGGTGAGAACGCAGGTTCCCGGGCTGAAAGCCGAGACCCGAATTGGACTTCATGATCCTGCCGATCCTACTTTGTCCTGTATGCGAGCGTGCGTAATCCATCGTGCAAAGGACCTCCGCATCGAAGACCTCCCTGATCCGGCAAAGCTTCAACCGGACGAAGTTTTGGTCGGGCTCGGCGCAGGCGGGATCTGCGGATCAGACCTGCATTACTACCACGACGGGGGTGCCGGCGATTTTCGACTGCGCGAACCGCTGGTGTTGGGCCATGAGGTGGCCGGTGAGATCATGGCAACCGGCAGCGGCGTTACGGCGCTTGAGGCGGGACAACGCGTGGCGGTAAACCCGACGCGCCCCTGTTTTTCCTGCAGGGAATGCCGTGCCGGACGCGCCCACCTTTGTCAAAACGTCCGTTTTTACGGCAGCGCCGCGCGTTTTCCCCATGTGCAAGGGGCTTTTGTGGAGCGTTTTGTTGCGTCCGAACGGCAGTGCCATCCCATCCCGGACCACCTCTCTTATCCGGCGGCGGCGTGCGCCGAACCGCTCGCGGTGGCATTGCATGCCGTCACCCGTGGGGGCCCACTGCTCGGCAGCCGCGTGCTGGTCACCGGTTCCGGGCCGATCGGGGTACTGGTGGCCGCGGCCTGCCGGCTTGCCGGGGCGACGGAAGTGGTCGTAACCGATTTGTTTGGCGAGGCGCTCGCAGTCGCCCTGGCCATGGGCGCCACCGAAACCATCAACGTGAGCGAGGCCGGCTCCGGCGATAGCCGGCTTTCGCAGCTCGCAGACGAATTTCATGCCGTGTTCGAAGCATCGGGCAGCCCGGCCGCCCTTCAACTCGGGATCCAGGCGGCGCGCCCGCAGGCGAAGGTGGTGCAAGTCGGGATGCTGCCGCCGGGCAATGTCGCCGCACCACTCAACCGCGTCCTGGCTAAAGAACTCGCGGTGGTGGGCACGTTTCGTTTCTATGAAGAGTTTGGCTGGGCGGTGACGGCGCTGGCCGGCGGGCGTATCGACGTCACTCCCTTGTTAAGCGCGCAATTTCCGCTCGGGCGCGCGCCCGAGGCATTCGCCTTGGCGAGCGACCGGCGCCGGGCGATGAAAGTGTCGCTGGTGCCGGACCCTTAAGGGAATTCAGGAACCCGCTCGGGTTCGAGTGTTGAACCCGAGCGAACTTCGGAGTGGCTGCTCCTCTGAAAGGGGGTAAAGACCGGCTCGGCCTCGCCGGGCCGCGTCAGATGTGCGGCGCAAGCAGCGTCAGGTCGGCCGGGCTCAGCCGTTCCTTTGCATTTGCCACCTGGTGCCAGTAGGGATAAATCAATACCGGCGCGCTGACCTGGTCGAGGCGCTGACGCTCTTCGGGCGTGAGTTTCAGGTTAGCCGCGGCAAGGTTGTCAGCGAGCTGCGCCTCCGTGCGGGCGCCGATGACCAGGGAAGTCACACCGGGCCGGCCAAGCAGGTAAGCCAAGGCAACCTGCGCGGCGGACACCTCGTGAGCCTTACTAACTTCGACCAGGACATCAATGGTATCGTAAAGCTTTTCTTCGTTATGAATGGGAGGTTCGGCCCAACCCCCGAAGTGGCGCGAACCTTCCGGTCCTTGCTGGCCGCGGCGATATTTTCCGGACAGAAGCCCGCCGGCCAACGGGCTCCAGATCAGGATCCCGAGGCCTTGATCGATGGTGATCGGAACCAACTCGTATTCCGCTTCGCGCGCCTGTAACGAATAGTAAATTTGTTGGCTGACGAACCGGGCATAATTGTGACGGTCGGAAACGGCCAGCGCCTTCATCAAATGCCAGCCCGAGTAATTCGAGGCGCCGATGTAACGAACCTTGCCGGAACGCACCAGCGTGTCGAGCGCCTCCAGGGATTCTTCGAGGGGCGTCGCGCCGTCCCACTCGTGTAACTGGTACAGGTCGACGTGATCAGTCCGGAGCCGGCGCAGGCTTCGTTCGCATGACCGGATCAGGTGATACCGCGAAACGCCACCGTCGTTCGGCCCGTTTCCGACAACCATCCTGGCTTTGGTTGCGATCAGCACGTCATCCCGGCGGCCTTCCAGGGCCTGGCCGAGAATTTCCTCTGAAACACCCGCCGAGTACATATCCGCCGTGTCGAACAGATTCACACCGGCTTCCAGGCAAAGATCCACCTGACGCCGCGCACCCTCGACGTCTGTGGTGCCTATCTTATTAAAGACGCCGCGGCCGCCGAAGGTCATTGTGCCCAAGGTAAGCACCGAGACCCGCAAACCGGATTTTCCGAGTTGACGATATTCCATGTGGGCACCCCTACATCATGGTTGGACGGTCAGCGAATAAAGAAGCTCACTTCACGATCACGATCTTGGTCCGGTCGATCGTCAGGGCCACCGCGACGATCAGCACGAGGCCGAAGACGATCTGTTGGGCGAAGATGTTGATTCCGATAAACGTCATTCCCACCCGGACGATGGTGATGATCAGGGCTCCGACGACCGTGCGACCGATGCTGCCGGCTCCGCCCGTAATCGCCGTGCCGCCGACGATGACCGCCGCGATGGCCGGAAGCAGCAGTTCGTTGGCCAGGGTCGGCGAACCGCTGGACTGGCGGGCGGCGAGCAGGATGCCGGCCAGAGCGGCCAGCGCGCCTGAGCATGCGAAGGCGATCACCTTATGCAGGTTCACCCGCACCCCGGAGGCCCAGGTCGCGGCTTCACCGGCGCCGATCGCGATGCTGTAGCGCCCGAACGGCGTGTACCTTTGCGTCCAGGCTCCTACCGCGGCGACCGCGGCGGCGATCCAGATCACGTTGGGCACGCCGACGCTGCGGCCGGTAATCCCGCTGAGCAGGAGGCGCCCGTGTTCATCGATGACGATCGATCGTTCCTGCGAGAGCAGGAGGGCGGCCGCGATCACGAGGCCGCTCGTGGCGAGCGTGACGATGAATGAAGGGATGCGCAGCCAGACGTGGAGGATGCCGCTGGTAATCCCGGCCAGCAGGCCGGCCGCCAACGCGGCGAGACAAGCGAGGTAGCCGTAACGCGGCAGCAGCAACGCAACGATGACGCTGGCAAGCGAGCAGATCGCCTGGATGGAAAGGTCGATGCTCCCCAGGATCACGACAAAAGTCGTGCCGGCCGCCAGGATAAAAAGGGTGGCCGTGTCGGCGACGGTCACCAGCAGGCTTTCCGGGTTGAAAAAGCTGGGCCGCAGCACCCCGACCGAAACCACGAGGGCAACCAGCACCAGGACGGGCGCGACCCTTCGGAACCGGTCAGCGGCCCAGGCCTGCGAGCGCGAGTGGGGCACGGAGGTTGCAGGCATGCGGTTACACCATGTGGCGGATCAGGTCCACTTGCGCCGGTTTTGCCCCCCGCGGCGCGTCGAAGCGCGCCGTGATCTCGCCGTCACGCATGACCATGACGGAATGTGAAAGCCCGATCGTTTCTTCCAACGTGTCGGCAGTCAGCACGATCGCGAGCCCCTGCTCGGACAGCGTCCGGACCAGGTCATAAACCTCTTCTTTCGCCCCCACGTCGAGCCCCCGGGTCGGGTGATCGAGGATCAGGATCTGTGAACGGGCATTCATCCACTTTGCCAGGACCACCTTCTGCTGGTTGCCCCCGCTCAGGTTCATGCAGAGCGCGTCCACGCCGGGGGTGCGGACGCGTAATCGCCGGACCCACTCCTCTGCGAGAGCACGTTCCTTTTTGATCCGGATGGCGCCGGCCCGCATCACGCTTCGCAGGCTGGCCAGCGTCATGTTCGGCACAATGGGCAGCGGCATGATCAGGCCTTCAAACCGTCGCTCCCGGGGGATGTACCCGATGCCCAGGGCAGCTGCCTGATCCGGCGAGGTGAACCGGACGCGTTTGCCTCGTACCGTGAGCGTGCCGGCCGTGTGGGGCAGGAACCCGAACAGGGTGCGGGTCAGTTCCTCGCGTCCGGACCCGACCACCCCGGCGATGCCCAGCACCTCCCCTTCCCGCACCTGCAGCGTGACGTTGCGGTACGCGTGCCCGGCCGAAAGCCCTTCGGCCGCCAGCACGATGCGTTCACGCGGGGCCTGCTGGCGCGACTCGCGGTAGTATTGCGCATGCAGTTCGCGGCCGACCATGAGCTGGTGGAGTTCCGGGACGCTGGTCTGCGCCGCGGGCATCCCGGCCACCACCCGGCCGTCCTTCATCACGTAAACGCGGTCCGACACACTCAGCACTTCATCGAGCCGGTGGGAGACGAAAACAAAGCTGGCCCGGTTTCGCAGCCCTCGCACCCGGTCGAACAAGATGTCAATCTCCCGTTGTTCAAGCACGGAGGTGGGTTCATCCAGCAGGATGACCAGCGGCCGGTCAGTCCGTTCCTCCAACGCGAGCGCTTTGGCCAGCTCCACCATCTGGCGCTCGGCAAACGTCAGGCGAGCCGTCCGGGTGCGCGGGTCCAGGTTTACCCGGACTTTCTCGAGTTGCCGGCGCGCCGCGGCGTGCAACGCAGGCCAGCGGATGACGCCGGCCCCCGTAAAGGCGGTCTCCTGGCCCAGATAAATATTTTCGGCGATGCTGAGGTTAGGCAGCAACGATTGTTCCTGAAAAACGATGCCGATCCCGTGCAGGTTCGCTTCCCGCGGGCTGTTCAGCACGATCCGGGTTCCGCTCAGCGACAAGGTTCCCCGGTCGGCCCGGTAGACGCCGGCGAGAATGCGCATCAGGGTGGATTTGCCGGCGCCGTTCTCACCGACCAGGCCGACCACCTCGCCGGGCCGCACTTCGATGCTGACGTCATCGAGTGCCTGCACCCCGGCGAATGCTTTGCTGACGTTCTGAACCTGGAGCAATGCCTCAGCCATGACCGTCTATTTCGCGAATTTCAACCGCTGACGATCAGTCGAGCAAGCGACCGCGACGATGATGATCAAGCCCTGGACGGCTTGCTGCACGTCGGGTGAAATGCCCAGCAGAATCATGCCGTTGCCGATCACGGCGATGATCAGCACGCCCACGAGCGTGTTAAGGGCGCCCCCGGCGCCTCCGGTCAGAGCCGTGCCGCCCACCACGACCGCCGTGATGGTGGAAAACAGGCGGCCGTCACCGATCGTGGCGTTGCCTTGTCCGAGCTGCGCGGCGGCCAGTATGCCGCCCACCCCGTAAAATGCACCCGCCAGGGTAAAGACGGCCAGTTTCGTCCGCCGAACCGCGATGCCGGAGAGCAGCGCGAGATCTTCACCGCCGCCGACGGCAAAAGTGTGCCGGCCCAAGGTCGTGAACCGCTCGATCAACCACGCCACGATCAGCGTGCATAAAGCGACCCAGACCGCCAGCGGACAGTTCCAGATGCGCATCAATGCAAGGCTGCGAATCGCCGGGTCCAACACCCGGACGCTCGTGCCGCCCAGGACCAGCGTGGCCAGGCCAACCCCGATAAACCAACTGCCGAGCGTCACCATGAAGGACGGAATCCGCAGCCCCACGTGCACGAGCCCGTTTAAAAAACCGATGAGTGCACCCACCGCCACCGCCGCGAGCGGGCCCCACCACCCGAAGGCGTTGTGGTTATGATCGTTGCGGACCAGGATGGCCACCACCACCGCCCCCAAGGCGACCACACCTTCCACCGAGAGGTCAACGCTGCCAAGCAGGATAACGGAAGTCGCCCCCAGGGCGAGCACCAGCGGAATCGAGGCCGCGTTTGCGACGCGGATGAAGTTATTAACCTCGAAGAACCGTGGATTGCGCAGGCCGATCAGCACCGAAAGGATCACCAGCGCAAAAAAGGGCGCAAACGGCTTCAGGCGTTCCAGAAAGCCGGTAGGGTTGCTCGACGCCATAGACGGATCAGGGACACGGGAACAACCCCAGCCGGTGCGCTGCCCGCTTACGTCGCCAGATTACCCCAGTAATCGTTCCAATCGATCTTGGGCGTGTTCTCGACGAAATTCTTGTAATAGTCTTCGACGTTATCCTTCGTCACCAGGATGCCTTTGGCTTTGTAGTCACGGTGGTTATCCGGCTCCTTCGCAGGGTCGATCTTGCCGGAGCGCGCCGCGTACGCGAGGGAAAGGCCCATGCCTCCCTGCCAGTACGGATCCCAGGAAACGGTGGCCACCATGTCGCCGCTGCGGATGCTGTCGATGGCGAGCTTGATGCCGTCGATACCGGTAACCGGAATCTTGCCGGCCAGTCCTTCGGCCCGGAGGGCTTCCAAGACGCCGCTCGCCATGTCGTCGTTTGCCGCCCAGATGCCTTTGATGTCGCTGCCGAAGCGGGTCAGCCAACTGCTGGTGATGTTAAAGGCGTCCGCTGCCTTCCAGTTGGCGACCTGGAAATCGAGCAGCTTGACTTGAGGGTGCGCCGCGAGGGCATTTCCCAAACCCTCTTTACGCTCGATGGCCGGCGTGTTGGAAAGAATCCCGCCGAGACCCACGATGCCGCCGGAACCGCCCATTGCGTTGAAGAGCGCTTCGGCGGTTGCCTGGCCATATTTCACCCCGTCAAAATGAATGTGCGCAACGTAGTCCGGGTTGAAATCCTGCGGCCGCAAATCAGCCGGCTTGTTCCACTGCGTAACCAGGAACGCGCCCGCCTTGACGCACGCCTCCACGATCGGGCGGGCGTCGGGAGAATCGTTCGGGTCGACGTTCAACACCATATTCCCGCCGGTTTTGGCGAGAATGGCCCGGATGTCAGCAATGCCTTTCTCGCTGTTGCCTTCGGTAACCAGGGTTGCGTAGTCGCACCCGACGGCCTTCGCAAAGTCCTGGCCGCCCTGGTTCCAGGTTGCGTGGTAAGGGTTGGCCAGCGAACGGATCGAGTTTACCAGCACCGGTTTGACGGTGTTGTCGGCGGCAAAAACGCCGCGCGGCAGGACGCCGAACGCCGCCGCGGCTCCCGTGAAAGCGGCAGCGCGACGGATAAAGGTTCTACGTGGGATAGACAGACCTGGGGACTTGGGGGGATGGGCACTCATAGCTTTGTGTTCCCGTAACTCACCGGATTTTTGTTTGGGGGGAGGCCGGCGCTGGGTTCGGCCGGCAAATGGGAAAACAGGAGCGAAGCTAGCTCGGCCGAACCGGGAAATGCAAGCAGTTGTCTTGTTTGTTTTACAAGGGGGGCCGGCCGGCTGGCACCGGCCGAAATCATTCGTCATTCGGCTTTCGAAGCGGCCTGCCACGAAACCCCGGTTACATCCCGTTCCAGGCTGAGCCGGCTCGCCACTTGTTCGACCTGCGCGTCCGCGCGCTCCGCCGTGCTCAGGCGGGCCTTGATCACGGTAGTCCGGTCACCCTGCTCCACCACACTTTCAATCTGATGCATGACCAGGGGCGGCGAAGCCGTAATCAGCTGAATGACGAGGGTGCGCACGGCGCTTTCCTGACGGTTGCGGCAAACGACCTGCAACAAGTATTCGGTTTCATGCTCCGACACCGGTGCGTGGCCGTGCCTGGTGAGCCAGTCGCTCAGCGGCCTCAGCAAGGTGTTGATCATCAATACAGCGACGGTCCCCGCGCAGGCGGCCGCGTGTGCGCCGGTTCCGGCCAGAACGCCGACGGCCGCGCTGCACCAGATGGTGCCGGCAGTGTTCAGCCCGTGGATGGTCAGACCGGTCCGCATCAACACGCCGGCCCCCAGAAAGCCGACTCCGGAAATGACCTGCCCGGCCAGATGGGCGTACTGGTCCGGCTCGGACGCTAATGGCGCGAACATGACAAACAGCGCCGCCCCGACTGCCACCAGGCTGTGGGTGCGCAGACCAGCCGTGCGCACGCGCCATTGTCTCTCTGCGCCGATGGCCAGGCCGCAGATCAGGGCGGACGCCAAGCGCAACAGAAACACGGCAAAGGTTAATTTCGCGCCGTTCATCGGATCGTGACTGGGTATCTGAGGTCGGGAATGCTGGGTTACGGTGGGGGCGACTGCAAGCCCCGGCTTTAGCCGTGGGGATTGCTTACGCCGCCGCATTCAACCGTGAACGCGGGCGAACATCAACCAACATCCGCGAACGCCGGCGGTTCCCGCTTGACCGTTCGTTGACGATCGGCAAGCCGAGAAGCAAGCTCGGAAGCTGTGACGCCTAAAGCCCGTTCAGCGCCTTGCCCGAATCACCTTACGCGCGTTCAGGCGCCTGACCGGCCGCTCCTGGTCTACGACGGCGACTGCCGTTTCTGCCGGCGCTGCGTCCTACGAGGTCAGGAGATCACCAGGGACAACGTCGATTACGCTCCCGTTCAAAGCGTAACGGAGCGCTTCGCGGGCGATATTCCCGTCCCCTGCTTCCAGGAGGCGGTACGGCTGGTTGAACCTGACGGCCGCGTTTCAGGGGCGGCAGAAGCGGTTGTCCGCCTGTTATCGTACAAGCGCAGCCCGGTAAGCGGATGGCCGCTCTGGTGCTATCACCGGCTGCCCGGTTTCGCTCCGCTGGCGGAGTTTTGCTACCGCGTCGTCGCCCGAAACCGTACCCTTGCTTCCCGGCTTACGACCCTGCTGTGGGGAAAAGCCGACGACGCGCTCCGCCGCGCGACCTTCTACCACGCGCGCACCTGGTTTCTGCGCTGGCTTGCAGTCGTTTACCTCATCGCATTCGCGTCTTTCTGGGTGCAAGCCGACGGGCTGATCGGCGAACACGGGATCATGCCCGTCGGCCCTTGGCTGGCTGCGGTCAAAGACCGTTTCGGGGCGGAAAGTTATCACCTTTTTCCGACGTTATGCTGGTTCAATTCCAGTGACGGGTTCGTCCGCGGCCTGTGCGCCGCCGGGACCGGCTTGAGCCTGCTCCTCTTCGCCCAGGTGGCACCCGTGTTTTGCCTGGTTGCCCTCTGGGCCCTTTACCTTTCCCTCACCGTCGCCGGACAGACGTTCATGAGTTTCCAATGGGATGCACTCCTGTTGGAAACCGGTTTCTTCAGCATCTTTCTGGCACCACTGCAGTGGCTGCCGGTGCACCGGCGCCAGTTCCCGGTCTCACCCTGGGCGCGGTTCCTTCTCCAATGGTTGCTGTTCCGCCTCATGTTCATGTCCGGGGTGGTGAAGCTGACCAGCGGCGACCAGTCCTGGTGGGATCTCTCCGCACTCCGTTACCATTACGAAACCCAGCCGCTGCCAACGCCGCTCGGATGGGGGGCGGCCCACGCGCCCGTCCGGTTTCAGGCCGCGTCGGTGATCGTGTTGTTTATCATCGAACTCATTTTGCCGTTTTTCCTTTTCGGGCCGCGCCGTGCCCGGCTGATCGGTGCAGCCGGGATCGTTACGCTCCAGTTGCTGATTGCCTTGACGGGTAACTACGGCTTTTTCAACCTGCTGACCGTCGGCATTTGCCTGCTCGCCGTCGATGACGCCGCGTGGCCGCGCCTCGGCCGCGCCAGGACCCCGGAAAACGAACGCCACGGTCGATCGTGGCCCTCCTGGATCGTGATCCCGGTAACCGTGGTTACCCTCTTCTTCAGCGGACCCCTCCTCTGGGAATCGTTCTTCCCCGAAGCCCAGTTCCCCACCTTCTTTACCACCGCTTACGGCTGCATCGAGCCGTTCCAATCCATGAACAGTTACGGGTTGTTCCGCGTCATGACGAAAACGCGTCCCGAAATCATCGTGGAAGGCAGTTCAGACGGCACAACCTGGCTCCCCTACGAATTCAAGTACAAGATCGGCGATCTGAACCGGCCGCCGCCCATCGTCGCGCCTTACCAGCCCAGGCTGGATTGGCAGATGTGGTTTGCCGCCTTGGACGACGTGCGCCGCGAACAGTGGTTCCTGAGCTTTATGGTACGGCTGTTGCAAGGTTCACCCGCCGTCCTCAATCTGCTGAAAACAAACCCGTTCCCAGGCGGGCCGCCGCCGTACGTCCGGGCCAGGCTGTTCCAGTACCATTTTACCAGCCTGGCTGAGCGGCGCCGGACCGGGACCTGGTGGCGGCGGGATCAAGAACAGCCGTACTGCCCGGTGCTCACCCTTAAGTAAATGCCAAAAGCGGAAAAAGGCCACAAATGGAAGAGAGTGGCGGATGCCCGGCAGGGTTCGGAGCTCGGCGCTTGGGATTTGGGATTTGGGACTTGGAATTCCTCTTAGGATGCATCCGACTGAAGAAGCGAGATTTGTACAGCCTGTGCAAAAAGGCGATCATCGATTAAAGAGCCAGCAAAATCGCAAGCGCTTTTCCTCTCGGAGATGGCTGCGCCGTCTACGACCTAATCCCCGGGGTGCAATCAGAATTATGTTATAAAATCATATGATGTTATAAAGTTGAGTTTTGCCGCTGTCGTTTCCATTCGGGCCCTGTCACGGGTGCCGGTTTCGCTCAACAGCTTCCGGAGGGGATAAATCCGGTGCAGGCGGCGAATCCGTTTCCGGCACCGGCCCCCCTCGGATTCAGCATCCTTGACATCCCGTAGCTCTTCCTCCAAAGGAATTGGCTGTGGGCAATCCCCCCTTCGTACTGGTTATCTGCAGCGTCGCTGCCATCCTGGTGGTGTTCTTTCTGCACGGTTTGGTGATGAGGGCCTTTTCGGGGCGTCGCCAGGGCCGTATTGCGAAACTCGTCGACGCGATCGTGGCGAAGCTGGTGCTCGTTATTTACGTTTGCGCCGGTTTCGCCGCGCTGATCTCGCTCGTTGCCCAATTCCTGCCGGACGATTCATCACCGTTTCCGCCGAAGCGGGCCTGGTCGTCCAAAAAAGTATTCTCAAGACTTTTGCGCCGTGAAAAACCGCGTGCCGGCCAGCCGCAGGGTGCCTTGACGAATGCCTTCGCCAGCATCGACCGGGACGCGACGCTTTTGAAAGGGATTGCGCAGACTCATCCCATCCCTCCGGATTACCTTCATCAACTTTCGGTTGATGCCTGGCAGGTCTGGCGCCATCAAAGGTACCGCTTGCCCTCCGACGAGCCGGTCTTGTCCGCAGCCGCAGATCTGCGCGTCAAGTCCACGTACGCGAGCCGAAACCCGGCGGACCCATTTTCAAGCATTCTCGTCAAAGCGACTATCCGCGACGAAAGTGGAGGAGAGGTGCAGAATGCTGAGGCGCGGTTCTGCATGAAAGGCCTCCTTCCGTACCCGGACCAGCACCGTTCCTTCGACCATCCGGGCTCGCCGGCAGCCCAGCAGCTTCCACCCGGCAGCTATTTCTTCTGGGAACGCCGAGCCGACTACATGCTCTGGGCGAACCGGTCAGCCCTGTCTGCATCCCGGCAGCAAGTGGACCTCGGCATCAATGGTGAACCGAAGCGGGATATCGATCTCGTCGTTCGATAGTGCAGGTCTGAAACGCATTCGCCCATAATATTATGGGTGATGCTCAGCGCGGCGGCCATTCATTCCGCGACCGAACCATAACGCATCAGGTCGGGACGCGCGTCGAAAGCCGGTGATCGGTCTTCGCTTGATCGGGTGGTCCACCGCCATTGTTCCGGTCGCCGGACCGCATTTGACCTCGGCGTGCGGTGGGAGGAAGGTCTGAGTATGCCAAAAGGTCACGCGCGCTGGCGGATCCCGGAGCAATACCACTGGGTACGGCGGCGCCTTGTCCTGCTTTGGCTGGGATGGATCGTGACGCTGGCCGTGTTGCTCTCGGCAATCGGAGCCGCCCTCTTCTGGCGGTTGGTTCACTTCTGATGCTCCCTGCCCGCCTTCTTCTCGGTCCCGTATCACTCTTTCGCTCGAGCGATTCAAATAAACGATTTTTGACGCCCCTGTCCGAAACGCAGCGGGATTTTCCGGCGTAGCCGGAGAGTTCCACCGCTACAGCCTGCCTGCACCGCGTCCGATGCAGGTTAGCACGCCGCTTGCTTCTGGAGTGGGACCTGCTTGCCCTATGGGTCGACTACTCAGCTTCCTCCGGTTGCGTTTCAACCACCTTGGCCAAGCAGCAACATTAATTGATTGATTTAAGCCAGATGAGTTCGAGCATTTCCCGTCTACAAGCCATCCGTGCAGCGAGCACTTTCAGACCTTCGGCCACGCCGGTCGATTTCCGTGGCACCTTTATTACTGAACTTTATGGATGCAACGTCTTCAGCCCGGCGGTGATGAAGGATCGTTTGCCCAAACCTGTTTTTAAAAGCGTTATCCAGACAATCGAGAGCGGTGCAAAACTTGATCCCGCGGTCGCCGACGTGGTGGCGTCCGCGATGAAAGATTGGGCAATTGAAAAGGGAGCTACCCACTACGCCCATATCTTCTACCCGCTCACCGGCAGTTCTGCGGAAAAACATGATTCGTTCCTCGCTCCCGACGGGCTGGGCAGTGCGATCACGGAATTCTCGGGCAAAACCTTGATTCAAGGCGAACCCGACGCCTCCAGTTTTCCCAGCGGCGGCCTGCGCTCGACGTACGAAGCGCGCGGGTATACTGCGTGGGACGTTACCAGCCCGGCCTATATTTTCGAAAATCCAAATGGAACCACCCTCTGCATTCCAACGGCCTTCATCTCCTGGACGGGCGACGTGCTGGATAGCAAGACTCCCCTGCTGCGCGCGATGCAGGCTCTCGACCGGCAGGCCCGCCGCATCCTGAAGTTGTTCGGCCACGAGAAAATCGCGCATATTTCCAGCACGGGCGGGCCGGAACAGGAATATTTCCTGATTGACCGGAATTTTTTCTATGCTCGTCCCGATCTGCTGACTGCCGGGCGGACCCTGTTTGGCGCGAAGCCGCCCAAAGGTCAGGAATTCGAAGACCACTACTTCGGCACCATTCCGGAACGGGTGCTGGCTTTCATGCTCGAGGTGGAACGCGAACTTTTCAAGTTAGGTATTCCGATCAAGACCCGCCACAACGAAGTTGCGCCGGGCCAGTTCGAGGTAGCCCCGACGTACGAATCGTCAAACCTGGCGGCCGATCACCAGCAACTGGTGATGACGCTTCTGAAAAGGGTGGCGGAAAAATATGGTTTGGCCTGTCTTCTGGCCGAAAAACCATTTGCCGGGGTAAATGGAAGCGGGAAACACCTGAATTTTTCGCTCGGCAACGCGACCCAGGGTAACCTGCTGGATCCTGGCGATACCCCGCACGCCAACGCCCAGTTTCTGGTGCTTTGCGGCGCCGTCATTCGGGCCGTGAGCCTGCACGCCAAACTTCTTCGTGCGGTGGTGGCCAGCGCGGGCAATGATCATCGCCTCGGCGCAAACGAAGCCCCTCCCGCCATTATTTCTATCTTCCTCGGTGATCAACTCACGGACGTTTTCGAGCAGATCAAAGCGGGCGGCGCGAAGAGCAGCAAGGCCAAGACCTCACTCAATATCGGTGTGGACGTACTGCCTACCCTGCCGAAGGATGCCGGAGACCGCAATCGGACCAGCCCGTTTGCCTTTACCGGAAACCGGTTTGAATTTCGTGCGGTCGGAGCCGGCCAATCCATCGGGCCCGCAATTCTGACGCTTAACGTTATCCTGGCGGAATCCCTCGATTTTCTGGCCACCGAACTGGAGAAAGCGGGCCCGGAAAAGCTCAATGAAACGATTCAGAAGCTGCTGAAAGACATCATGGACGAGCATGGCAGCGTCATCTTCAACGGTAACAACTACTCCCCGGAATGGCACGCGGAAGCGGAGCATCGCGGGCTGCCCAACCTCAAAACGACCGTCGACGCCTTGCCGGCTTATACCCTGCCCGGCACCATCGCGGCCTTTGAAAAGTACGGCGTCCTGACTGCGCGTGAACTCGAGAGCCGTAAAGAAGTCGCGTACGAACAGTACATAAAAACGGTCAACGTTGAAGCAAACCTCGTGATCGAGATGGCCAAAACCATCATCTACCCGGCGGCCGTCCGTTATCAGGGTGAACTGGCGGATACGGCGGCCAAATTGAAAGCGGCCGGTTTGGAACCGGACACCACGGTTCTACAGAAAGTGACGAGCCTGATCAAAGCCCTCCTCGACGGCGTGTCGAAAGTGGAAGCTTCGCTGCACGGGACGAACGGCAGCGTTGAGGGGCACGCAGAGCACTTCAAGGATGCCGTACTGCCAGCCATGCAGGAGGTGCGGAGTGCAGCGGACGCTTTGGAAGGAATCGTCGCCGACGATCTCTGGCCGCTGCCAACCTATCAGGAAATGCTGTTCATCAAGTAAAGAAGGCAAAAATAACGCCGCAAGCAAGGGCGGGGCGGCCTGTCGAATGTGAACAGGGGGGGCGTCTGGAAGACGGATGCCCCCCTGCGTCTGCTCGTCATAATCGGCACGCGCACACGCGTCCGGTGCGTTTCTCGTCCTCACGACGGGTTTTCCCGTCGGCTGATTTGTGGTATGGTGAGAACGCGTGCCGGCCAGCGGCATGACTCCGGGTTGCTTTGGCTGACTTGCCTCCAGATAGCGATTTAATCGACACGCGCGTGCCGCTCTCACCATTGCACCGCGTCGAGCTCGCCGAGAATCTTCTCTCTCTGGTCAGCAACCCGCCGGAAAAGGATTTCCCGCTCCACTCGATCGCCCGAAAGACCGGGCCGGACGGCCGGGAACTCGTGCACAGCGAACTCGTGATCGCAGGGAAACGCGCTCGCGCCCAGTTCCCGCTGGCGGCTCGCTACCCTGTTCATTTTGTCAAATCGTACCATCCGTGGACGTTCCACGGGGATCTGCGAATCGAATTTGAAAACAGCCGTGCCGCCGCCCAAATCCTGGGCACGCCGGAACCAATCGGGTTCGACCGCAACTCGTTCCGGGCAATGTTCCTGCCGGGAAAGCCGTTAAGCAAAATTTCGCCCTTCACCGGTGTGGAACCGCCGGAACGCTGCCTGGATATCGCGCAACGGGCTCACCCCGCCGTTCTTATCGGGCTATGGCAACTGGCTTCAGATGTGTTCGAACAGGTCGAGAAACTCCACGCGCACCGCTTTTATCACGGCGATCTTGAGCTGCACAACGTGGTTATCTGCACCAGGCCCATCCAGAGTTTTCTCATTGACTTTGAAGGTTCCGAGCGAGCCTTTGCCGGTCCGGATGAGGCCTGGGTAAGGTACCGCGCACGGGACTTATTCGAGCTCTCGCGCCTGGCCATCTACCTGCAATCCGGTCTGGGCCGCCAGCCAGGACCGCTTGCGCAAAGGTCCCTTCAGGATTTGCCCGCCCTCTTCCGGAACCCGTCCACGTTTCTTGCCCGTCTCGACGTCGCTGACCGGCGCGCGGTTGGAGGTTAAGCAGGTTCGACAACTCCAAGCGTCACCTCTACCTCACTGGCCGGGCGGGGCGTACACGCGGATGTAATCCACCAGGAGCTGGCTGGGGTTCGGCGTGCTGTCCTCCGGCTGCCCATGCCCCAGCGCCAGATCGACCATGACGTACAGCGGCTGGGTCATTTGCGGCGGGGTCGGGGTGGTCCAGACCTCGGCGTCATCTATGTAGAAGTGCAGGTAGTCCGGGTTCACCAAAACTGCGTAGGTGTGGTAATCAGTCGTCATGCCGCTTACCTGGCCCCAACCCATGGCCCAGTAGGCGGTGCTCCCGTCCGGGTTCCAGACGTGGATGGTCTGATAGGCCCACGTGGGACCATTCCCGTATTCCTCAAGGACATCGATCTCGGGATTTTGCACATTGCGGTTTTGCAGTTGGGCCACGCCGTCCAGCCAGAACGACGGCCAGAGACCTACCCCGTCCGGGAGTTTCATCCTGACCTCAAAATAACCTAATGCCTGCGCAAAACCCTGATTGCCCGACCAGTCCATGCTGGAGAGGAGCCCCGAGCGCCAATGGTTGATGGTCGGGTCAATCCAGGCGGTAATCGAAAGCACCCCGTTGTTGACGGAGAACGGGCTCATCGGCTGCCCGTTGGGCCCGTTGCCGTCCTCAGGTCCGGAAAAGTATGCGTCACCGAAATCGCCGCAGTAAGGCGTATGACAATACCACTTGTAACGGGTGTTGCCGTCACCCCAGCCGGAGCCGGGGGCAACGTCAAGGGGCCCGTCAAACTCATCGTCGAAAACCAGGGTGTACCCGGGCGGGGGTTGCGCCTGAATTGAAGAAAACTGAGCTGAACCAAATATCAGGGGGATAACGATCCCGACCAGGAATTCCTTACGCATAAACGTTTTGTAATCTGATTGGCGGTTTAAGGTCTCAGCCCCGCTCGGGGGGCGGTTCGAAAGCCGCAATGTTCAACAGTTAGGTTGGAGCAAAGACGGGAGGGAGGGAGTAAGTACGCGCCGCGCACCCGAGAACCGGCGCCGGAAATGCAGGGCGGCGTCGCAAGTTGGCGCCGGCCAACTACGAAGACTCACGATCGCATCACAAACCCGGCAGATCCGCAGAGTCCGTGATGCTGAAGCTGCAGGTTAATCGAAGCAGTACCGGTCGAACCAGAACAGAACCGGCGAGAACGCGCCTGCGCCGGTCGTGAATGTACCGCGCACCCTGATTCCAAGCGGTGTCGCTCCGGGGGGAAGACTCACGGATTGCATTCCAATTCGAACAGAGCAAATGTGAGTCGATCACGCAAGTAGAGATTTGCGGCGTGCGGTCACACGGCGGGCACAGCGAAAAGGCGGGCACGACGTAAGAGTTCACACGGCGACCACGGCGGGAAGAGGGGATTACTTGGCACCCGACCCTGAATTCGGCACTTGGCAAGGAGTACGCCGTCTTTACCCCGGAGCGGCGGCGAGAGCAATCGGCCCTAAAATTCCAGACTACCGCCAGCCGCCGCTCCGGGGCAAAGACGGCGTAGATTCCCGGCGTGCCTAACCGGCAGCCCTCATTTGTAGCATTCTTCTCCCCTCCGTGGTCGCCGTGGCTCGCCGTGTTCGCCGTGTGAACTCTGTCGTTGTGCCCGCCTTTTCGCTGTGCCCGCGGTGTGCCCGTGTGAACTCTGTCGTTGTGCCCGCCACACCCGCTGTGGCCGCTGTGTGACCTTCACCCCAGGAGGTACTTGAAATCGTCCAGCGTGAGGGCGCGGGCAAACCCCTCTTCACCGAGGACATTTTTGGCCAGGGCGGATTTGTAGGTTTGGAGTTGGCGGATCTTGTCTTCGATGGTTTCGCGCATCAAGAGGCGATACGCAAAAACGGTTCTGGTTTGGCCGATGCGGTGCGTCCGGTCGATTGCCTGGGCCTCAACGGCCGGATTCCACCAAGGATCATAGAGCACAACGTACGAGGCCGCGGCCAGGTTCAGGCCGGCGCCCCCGGCTTTGAGCGAAATAAGAAATACCGCCCCGCCGGCATGCCGGTCGAATGATTCGATGACCTTGGCTCGTTGCCTGGTTGCACCGGTAAGTTTAAACGAGGTCCATTTGGCTGCCTTGATCTGCGTCTCGATCAGCTCGAGCATGTCGACGAACTGGCTGAAGACCAGAACCTTGTTCCCTTCCTGCAGCAGCGGTTCCAGCATTTCGAGAAGCGCTTCGAGCTTTGCGCTGGTCTCCGTGCCGGCCGTTTTATCGATCAACGCCGGATGGCAGCAAATCTGCCGGAGCCGGAGTAGCGAGGTGAGAAGATTAAAACGATGCTGATCCAGCTCCGCATGGCTGCGGATATTCAGCAGTTGCTGGCGGGCGAGTTTCAGTTCGGCCTGATAAAGCTGATGCTGCGTTCCCTCCATCTCGCAGCGGATGTCTTCTTCGACCCTGGGCGGCAGCTCCGGGGCAACTTCCTCCTTGGTCCGGCGCAACAGAAATGGCCGGATCCGCCGGGCCACTCGCTGGCACGAGAGCTGATCGTCGTCGTCGATATAGGTCCGCTTGAAACGAGCCTGGCTTCCAAGCATGCCGGGCATCACGCACTGCATGAGGCTCCACAGGTCAAGCAGGCTGTTCTCGATCGGTGTACCCGTCAGGACCACCTTGTGGTCAGCGACCAGTTCTCTCGCCGACTGCGCCGTCTGAGACTGCGGGTTTTTCAGGTACTGGCCCTCATCGAAAATGCTTGCCGACCAGTGGATCAGCTTTAATTCAGCGATGCAAAGTCGCAGTTGCGTGTAGTTGACGACGAGCGCGGAACGGACCTGCAATGAAGGTTTGATGGAATCGAGCTTGGTTTTCTCAAGACGAGAAATCGGGAGGCCCGGATAAAATCGATGCGCTTCCGCCACCCAATTGTCCACCACCGACTTCGGGCACACGATCAGGGCCGGACCGCCGTCGCCACCCGGGGCCGATGGCTCGAAAAGCCACGCTAGCCAGGTCAGCGCCTGCACAGTCTTGCCCAGGCCCATGTCGTCGGCCAGGATGCCGCCGAACCGGTTGGTGGCGAGGAACGCAAGAAAATGGAAGCCGGTACGCTGGTACGGTCTCAGGGCAGCCTGAATGGATGCGGGCACGCCCGGCCGCACCTGGATCTGGAGTTCGCTGAGCCGTTGCTGCAGGTGGGGACGGATCGATTCCGGCAGCAGGCGAGCTTTTAACAAGGCTTGCAGTTGCCCGATGTGTAAACGTTGAGGATCACCGGCCAGATCCGGCAGGGTCAACCCGAGCTCATCCAGGAGAGACTCGAGTTCCTCATCAACGTGAACGCGAATCGGGCGGTATCGATGCTCGGGCAACTGGACCGTCTGGCCGCGAACCCGGAGCAGTGCCTTCAGCTCATCGGGAGTCAATTCGATTTCTGCGTCGGAGAGCGCCAGCCGCAGATCGAACCAGTCACGAATCGCCTCGGAACAACCGAGGGCGATATCGAGTTCGAGCGGAGCTTCACGCAATCCGGCCAGATTTTCGTCAACCTCCAGTTCGACCTCAGGGGGCAGGTTCCTGGCCCATTCCGCAAATAAGGCAAAGGATTGTTTGGGATTTTTTACCCGCCAGCTTTGACGATGGTAATCAAACGTGGCAGGCAGCGACGCCAGGGACTCATGCAGTGAGGCCAGGTTGGGCGGCTCATAGCAAACAAACTGTTTGCCGTTCCGGACGATTTGGGGAAAATCGCAGTCCCAACCCATTTCTCTGTAAGTTGCAACCGTCTTGCCGGTATCGGGATCTTTGAGGACGACCGAATAGTAGGCTGCAGGTTTCCCGCCGGATAGTTCGACGTCGACTCGTCCGTTCACGACGGCTCTCAGCTGCCTGCACTTGACACGCGCGTTCAACCGTTCGGGCAGGCCGGCGTTGCAGGCCAAAAGGTAAGCGATCGCGTCAGCGCTCTCGACGGCGTCCTTGGGTACGTCGGTCGCCGGCAGGCAACTGACGTTGTCCAGGGGAAAAGGCGGTGGCGGCCCGCTGGCCAGCCTGTCCTCGATCAGATAAAGAGCATTCGCGCCCGGAAAGATTAACACCGGCTGGGTCGCCGGCGCATCATTCACCAGGAGTTGAAACCGGTAAAACCGGGGACGTTCAACCGGTTCGTCCATGCGCCACCGGACAGTGTCCTCAGTCAGGACCGGCGGGTGCCCGTCTTTAACGATGAAGCGTTCCCGGACGTCAGGAAAACGCAACAGGCGGTTAAGGGCCTCGCCGCAGACGCGCGTCAGCTTAAGGTTAACTTCGGGTTGATAAGGGAAACGATGGACGTGCTCGGAAAACAGCGGTAAGGCGCCGGCGCACATGCGCACCTGCGCATGACGATACTGCTCGGTGAGCGTGGTGAGCTCTCCGCCGCGAAGTTTCCGGAACGGTTCTGCCGGGAAACGGACTTCCAGGTGGATGGAGTCCCCTTGCAGGACCCACCGAAAATCAAGGTCCCCACGGGGCAGGTCCTTACGTGCAAACCGGGCGTTCCATGCGCTGACCTCCTGCGAGTGCTTCCAGTTTTCAATCAGGTCCTGCGATGGCGTGGTGTCGTTCAGGGCTTCAAAGAAGTCCGGCGGCGTGAGACCGCGTTGCCGTTGGAAATCGACGAGAAAATGCCAGAACTGCTGGCGTGAAAGTTTTCCGGCAGGCGCAAAATGCTGCTCCAGCCAGGATTGCCCGAGCGACCAGCCAGGGATGAGCTCCTGGAGTTCGTGGCCGTAAATGATCAATCGGCTCTGATGGCGATGGTAAAGGTTTTCCAGGCGCTCGAGGTATTGCTTTTCCCGGTTGCTGAACGCTTTTCCCTCAGGGAAAAGCGCGAAAAAGCCGGCCGGAGGCGGACGGGCCGCAGGGTGCGTGTTTTTGCACTCATTCTCCAGGTGAAGCAGCGCCGCGTAGATGTGCTTGCAATCGGGCGAATTATAACAAGCACAAGAGTACGTCCAAAAACCCCTGGCGTAGGTTAGTTCCACCCGGTAAGCGGCGCGGGTGTATGAGCTGTCCTTCCGGACGGCCAACTTGTAATCCGTTCCGCTCTTGTCGCCCCGGCACGAAACAACCCGTCCCTGGCCATAAACAACCTTTCCACGCTGCGCCGAGCCCTGGCTCAGGCGGGAACGCGCAGTTTCCAGGCTTTTGAGATCCCAGGGGATATCTTTAATCGTCGTCAACACTGTTCGCCATCGCGGACCGCGCGGGGGGTCAGGTCCGTGCGTCGTTCATACTCCGGATCAACCTCCGGAGCAAGCCGCGCGGCCGGCAAGCCAGGCCGGGTACATGGCACAACAACTGCTCCTCGGTGACCGCCGGGCCGTGGGCGGCAATTTTGTCCACGTTATGCCAGACCAATAGTTTAACCCGTTAACTTCAGACCTGAGTTGATTCCGAGAAAGGAGCCCGCCATTTATGGGCTTAAGCGCGAGCACACACGAACGACCGTTCCCTACCGAAGGCTTTTGCTTTTTATGCGAGTCGGAGGAAATCGAGCTAACCCATCATAGCTCCATCCAAATGCGCAACGTTTGCCGGTCTTGCGCTGACGCCCTCGCCTGGGCGGAGCTGACGTTCAGACTGGAAGGCATCAGGCGGCCGTCAGAACTGGACAGAAAAGAATCCTGGGACTCCAGGCACGGCGAAGAGGCCTGACGATTTGCCCGCCTGGATTTTTGGCGGGAGGAGCAGCCTTACGGGCTTTGCCGGGACCGCTCATCCGGCGCCGACAATAGGCTCGACACCGCGCCCGGATCGCATAATGGTTTGCGGCGCTGGTGATTATACGACTTTTATTTCTACTGCTCTTGGCGAACGGCACACCCGTGCTTGCGAAGAAATTCTTAGGCCATCGATTCTCGCGTCCCCTCGACAGCGGCGCCCGATTTCTCGATGGAGAACCCTGGTTCGGCAAGTCCAAGACCTTTCGTGGCGTCCTCCTCGCGGTGCTGGCAACCGCAGCCGGCGCATGCCTGGTGGGTCTGAAACCGAAAACCGGGGCGCTGGTCGGTGGACTGGCCATGTCAGGCGATCTGTTTTCCAGCTTTTTAAAGCGCCGCATGCGGCTGCCTTCAAGCAGCCGGGCCAGCGGCCTGGACCAGTTGCCCGAATCCCTGTTTCCACTTCTGGCCTGTCGCCGCGCGCTTTCGTTGAGTGGCGTGGACACCGTCGTCACGGTCCTCACCTTTTTCGTCGGTGAGATCCTGATCTCGCGGGTGCTCTACAAGTTTCGCCTGCGGGACCGCCCCTATTGACCTGACGGTCCACTTCGATGGGCCGCCAGCTCTCAAACGAGCCGCCGGCCCGTCATGGTGCGCGAACTTTCCGCCGCCACTCAGAGAGCCGGCGGCGCTTTCACCCTGGCCCTCTTTGTCACCGGTTGCCGGTACGGCTCCTGTTCAGTACGGTAATTCTCGAAGGCTTCAGCCGCGTTGTAGGCCTCATCGACAAGTTGATGAAGCGAGCTGTAAGGTTTGTGGCCCAAAAGGACGAGAAAAATTTCCCAGGCTTGGTCGTCGCGTGAAGGGGGTCGATTCGGCATGCCTCCAATCTAGGTAAAGTTGCCCGCCATGCCAAGTGGCGGTAACGGGTAACGGGTAACGGGTGTCGGGTGTCGGTCACACCACGGGCACAGCGAAAAGGCGGGCACAACGTAAGAGTTCACACGGCGAACACGGCGAGCCACGGCGAACACGGCGGGAAGAGGAAAGAGTTCGGGGTTCGGAGTTCGGGGTTCGGAGCGGCAAAGAATGCCACAAATGAAGAGGCGCCGATGCCGTCGTGAGGTGCCTTTTGAATCTGTGTCAATCTGTGTAATCTGTGGACGTTTTCTTTCTTTTCTGCGTTCTCTGCGTGTTCTGCGGAGGATTCTTTTTCGTTATGCGCGATGCAGGCTTTAGCAAGACCGGGCCAGCGGCGTACCCGTGGCGAGGCGCCATGCCGCGCGATTTTGCGCCTTGCCGCGTTTATCATACGGTAGTTTCCTGGACCGGCTGTCTTATCCGGGTTTTGGGTTGACCAGGTAAAACATGGATCTGCCGTTATGCCGCGTGATCCATCAATGAGGAATCGGCATTTCGTCTCACCTTGAACGTTTTCGTAAGCATGGGCGATGCCATGGCGACACGCGGGTAAGGTGTACGCCTGAACTCAGCCGGGCATACCGGAAATGGGAAATGACGTCCCAATCCCGGGCAAATGGCGGCGCGTCAGTGAGACCGGAGCCGATCGGTCTCTGCCGGTAAGCGGGGCGACGTTTCAGAGCACCCATGCCGGTGTAAGCGCGCACAAGAATGCACCGAAAGGGTACCGAATGACCCGTGACGGCAGCCCTTACCTTCTAGTTCTGCGGAGGATGATTTCCCGGTGCTGCAACATCGTTTCCAGCGATTCAGTAAGGCGGGTTAAAAGCTTTTCTGCTTCCTCGGTGTCATGGCCGCCTGCGGCAAGTTTTGCAACCCGTTTTTGCTGCTGTACTATCCGGGCTTCCGCTTGCTTCAGGTGGCTATCGGCTTCTGCCAACTCGTTGCGGGTTTCGCGTTCATCATTCATGATTTCACCTTGCGAATGGCGCCGGACCGCCGGTCCCAGGAGCGGCGGTTCGCCGACGGCCAACTGGCACGACTCGTGCTCACCAAATCGTGCGTAACCTAAGCGCATAACAGCCCGCTTGGCGGGTGCCAAGCTCCGGCAGACAACGGCGGGCTCCTGGTTGCAACCTCCCGGGAGCCCGCTCTTTTTCCCCAGCCGACCGCCGGCACAGGGGGCCCATCCTTCGGGCCTGTCCCCGTTTCTACCTGCTCCAGTCACATCCGGAAAGCGTCAGAGGAACGAATGTCCAAACGTGAATGGAGCGGTTCCCCGGATTCTGCGTGGCGGAGTGGGCGGTGCCCTTTTCCTGCTGGCATCATGCTCGAGCCAGGACATGGCTGTTCCGGCACATACCGACCACGCGCCGCCGGCATCGAGCTTGAATTCACCAACCGCAGTCCCGAACGGCAACCCAGGTTCTTCTGCCGGACCCATCGGCGGAACCGGGGCTACAGGGGGCGGCGCAGATGTCATTCCTTCCCTGAGGTAATCGGGGATGGCCGCCAACGTTTTTTTCTGCCTGCGGCGTTGCAGGGCGTCTCGCGAAGGAGGCTCCGCCGTGTTTGAAGGGGTGCGTTCCGCTAAAGTTCCCGCGTTGTCATGAATGGAAAGGTCCACGACCTTGTCGAGCATCTCAAAAGCGCCCGGCAGATACTGATCTTCACGGGGGCCGGCATCTCCACCAGCAGCGGGATCCCGGACTTTCGCGGTCCGCAGGGCGTCTGGACCCGGCGCAAGCCGGTGTACTACGACGAGTTTATGAGCTCGGAGGCCGCGCGAATCGAGCACTGGGACTATAAACTGGAAGGTTGGGAACTGTTTCGCAGCGCCCAGCCGAATGCGGTGCACCATGCGATTGTGGAACTCGAAAAGGCGGGCAAGCTGCTCGTCGTGCTCACACAGAATATCGACGGGTTACATTCAGACGCTGGAACCAGCCCTGGCCGCCTGGTCGAATTGCATGGCACAAACCGGTTGATTGAGTGCCAAAGCTGTCACCAGCGAAGCGATCCTGAGCCGCACTTCCAATACTTTCAGGCTCACCGCAACCCCCCTTTGTGCCCTTGCGGCGGCTTCTTGAAGCCGGCGACGATCAGCTTTGGCCAGGGTCTCGATCGGGCAACGCTTGAACGCGCATACGATGCAGCGCAAAAGGCCGACCTCGTCGTGGCACTCGGCTCCACTCTCTCGGTATATCCGGCAGCTTCGTTCCCGCTTCTGGCCGCGGGGCGTGGAGTACCTTACGTTATCATCAATCGAGGCCCGACCGAACATGACGGCGAACGCTGCGTTTCGCTGCGCCTGGAGGGTGAGGTCACAAACATTTTCCCGCCGGCGGTCGATTCGGCGATCCGCTCGTAACGTTTGTAATGGATGTTTGATCCCGGTCCCCGGTTCTCATACCATTTAGACGGTTATCTTGGTGGAATTTCAACCGGGTCTCAGCCGCGAATGGGCAGGAGAACTTAGCCCAGGGTTTACCCTGGGTAACCGTAAAATGATGATGAGCCCTGAAGGGGTGGTAGAACCCGCGGGCGACGCCTTCTGCCGGCCCGTTTGGCCTAAGACAGAATTTTGCCTCGTTGCTCATCGAAATGGTATCAGGCCTCAACCTGCTCCTGCCGACTGGGCCGTTGGGAGCGGGTCATTGGGATTAAAGCTTTGATACCGGTTGCCGAAAGTCATTTGTTGAACACGCGGAGTGGATAGCAGCAGCGCACGGGGATTTGAGACGGCACGATGCTTTCCTTACTGAAGCGAGGGGTTTTCCATCTTGCTTGTCGGTTTAAGCCGTGTCAGACATGCAAACCCGAGAGGCGGATCGGAAAAACCGCCGAACATTTTTCGGACCATCCCAAAGACACTCGGACCATGGTTAATCAACTTCTCAAACATGTACGAAGAACAGTGGCGGCCGGCGCGGTCGCGGCGGCCGCAAGCCTGAGCCTGCCCCAGGCGCACGGCTCCTCGGCCCTCCCTCTCACCCTGCCCCAACTCACCCACAGCGCTGCCCTCATTGCCGACGCCACCGTCCAAAGCGTCCAGTGCTTCTGGGCCACCCCCTCCGGGGCACAAACCCTGCGCACCAAAGTCACCTTCCAGGTCAACCAAGCCGTCAAGGGCAACCCGGGGCCGACCTTCACCCTGGAGTTCCTCGGGGGCCAGGTGGGCCAACAATCCTTGAGCGTCGAAGGCGTACCGCAGTTCCAGCCCGGCGGACGCTACATCATCTTCTCTGAATCCCCCGATAAAGCCGTTGTCTGCCCGATCCTGGGCTTGGACCAGGGGGCCTTGCGCGTCGTCCATGACCAGCAAAGCAACGTCGATCGGGTGTTCCGCCACTGGGGCCAACCGGTCAACGGGCGCGAAGACTTTGCCGGCCGCATCCCCGCGGTGGCCGGCCTGACCACCCGCGACTACCTGCGCACGGCCGACACGGTCCCCCAATTCCTGGCCCGCGTTTATGCCAACCAGTAACGGAGTCAGCGGCCCCTTCCTTTACACGATGAAAAAGCTCCTTATTCTGACTATGGCGGCCCTGGCGGTTTTGCCGGCGTTGCCGGCCGGCGCCTATGTGCTGGAAGGGCCCAGTTGGGCGGTGCCGAGCGTGCTGGTGTACCTGAACCTCACGGCGTCGCAGGCCGGCCTGGGCGCCAACCTGGCCAAGTTCCCCCTCACGGACGGCTCGGCGAGCTACAACCAGGTTTATGCGAACGCCGAAGCGATCTGGAGTTCCTACCTGAAGAACCTCAAGATTAATACCGTCACGGGGTCCAATGCCCAAGGCGTCACCATGTCCAGCGGGCTTAATGAGGTGGGCTTTTCCAGCACGATCCAGGGCTATGCCTTAGGTCAGTACACCCTGGGGCTGACCCTCTACTACTACAACCCGTCGTCCAACCCCAACCGGATGACGCAAACTTCCACGGCGATCAACCCCGGATGGAAGTGGAACTCCTACCGCGGCAACCTCACCTACCCGGTCATGGACCTGCGGAGGGTGGCGCTCCATGAGAGCGGCCACATGATCGGCCTGGCGCACCCCGACCAGAACGGTCAGGTGGTTAATGCGATCATGAACAGCTCGATCAGCAACACCGACAGCCTCACCACGGACGACATCTCCGGCGGCCAGCACCTCTACGGGACACCGTAAGCCCTGCCACGTCACACGGCGACCACGGCGGGCGGATCGGGCGGGCACGACGTAAGAGTTCACACGGCGAACACGGCGAAACACGGCGGGAAGAGGAGTTTTGGAGTTGGCATCGGGCAGCCGGCACCGATTGCCGAGTGCCGTCCCTCCGCCGTGCGCGCGCGAATCATTCGCGAAAGCGGCATGGGCGGTTTTCATCGAGGTCAATAAAGTCGAACATGGTCAGGGCAGCTTCGGCCGGCAGGCCCGCCTCCTGTAAGCGGAATTGGAGCCGTGGGGTGTGCGGGTCGCGCCAGGAACGTTTGGACATATAGGCGTTCCAGATTTCAATTTCTTCTTCGGAGGGCTTGCGCCCGTGTTTTGAGGTCCACTCGAGCATTTCGTCGTCACTTCTCCCTTTGAGGGTTTCGTCTTCCAGGACGCGGTAATCCACCTGGAGAAAGCGACAGCAGATCCCGTCGAAGGCGTGGGCGCCACCTTTATACTGCACCCAGGCAGGCGGGAGCTTTCCTTGAGGAAAAATCCGTATCTTGTCGAGCATGCGGCCGAAATGGACGAGGCCGCCTACCCGTTCGTACGGGCTGCGCAAGCCGGGGATGACCACCGTACCGTGCAGGGGTCCCTCCGGCGGGGCGGGATCGCTGGGAAAATGAAGCGGACGGCCCTCATCAGCATCGATGCAGTCGAAAAAAGTCTGCGCGGCGCGATCCGTTATTTGCGCTTGCTGCAGGCGTTCACGAAGGCGCCCGGAGCTGTCATCGCGCCAGCCGCGCTTTTGCATGAAGGCGTTCCAGATTTCGATTTCTTCGCCGGACGGCTTGCGTCCCTGCGTGCAGGCCCATTGGAATAGTTCGTTCTCCGTAGCGCCGTTTTTAGCCTGGGTGGTTAGTGCCGCATAATCGATCCGCAGCAAGCGGCAGCAGCGCGCGTCAAAGCCGTGAGGATTGGCTCCTCCTAAGAAAGCCTGATACTCGGCCGGTAGTTTTCCGGCGGCGTGGAGCCGGATCTTATCGATCATCCGGCCGAAGTGAACGAGTCCTTCGACCGTCTCATAGGGGCTGCGCAAACCGTCGATTTTCATAGTATTCTGGTATAGGACGTTGCACTTTGCACTTTGCTCAAAGCGATCTGTTCAGTCACCATCATTCGCACGGATCAGGGCGATTCGCGCTGCTCCGTTCCGAGGAAGCTCGAGTTTCCGGCGTGTGAGTGGTGGCTCGAGAAAGGCACTCAAATCCAGCCGGTCGCCGGCGAGCGAATCATTCCGGTTCCGTATCCCATTCAGGGTCATCGGGAAAATCCTGCAGATCGTCATCGAGGAGCGTGAAGGTGAAGTTGCCTTCGCCGCAGCGGGTTCGCAACGTCTCCAGAATCCGGGCGACCCGTTGGGGTGAATCGCTCGGGCCTTGGATGTAACTCGGTTTGCCCTGGTCACCAAAGACGAATTGGCGCGTGCATGCACTCGGATCGGTTCCGCCAAAGACACGGCAGGCTCTCTTGTAATCCGGATGAGGCTGGAACCCGAGGCCGGCGGCGTAGCGGACGGCGTCTTCAATTAACTTCCGGGCACAGGCCGGCTCGATAGGTTCCAGCGGGTCCTGGGCTGAATAACCTTCTAACAACTGCTTTTCATACCTCGTGACGTCAAGCTGAACAAACGTTGCGTCCTTGACGCCGAGACAAAAGGCGTCAAGCAGGAAAACACCGGATTCGACCCGGCCTTCGGATTTGAAACGACTCAGGATGACGGTTCCCATGCCGACTTCAAACAAGGCGCTGGAAACGAAAGCTTCGGGAGCACGTTTTGGACTCATGCGAAATCGTGCAACACACTTTCGAGCGCGGCAACCGCGGCGAACGCTTCACGCCCGGCTGCTGCGCCAAATCAGAAAAACTGGACCCAAAGACGGGGATTGCCGTTGGCCACCGCCGCGGATGAGCCGCCGCGGTTCGTTCGGTGGTCCGGAATCCACGGCCGTGGTCTGAGCGCCGGCGCCTACCACGGTGGGCAGTTGTGTCCCGCTGGAAACTTTGGTACGGTAAGAATGGTCCTTATCCAGTCTTAACGATCGGTTATGAATTCGAACTTTCCATCACCGCGCACCCGGTTTCGCCGGGCGGTCGAAGCCGTCCAGGTGATTAAGGACGACAACAGCTGGGAAGTTTTCCGCTTGGGGGAACCTTCCCTCAAGTTCCGGCACAGGGAAGAGGCCCTTGACGCTGCACGGAAAAGCGCTGCCTTGCATAAGGTGGGGATTTTAGTGCACGAGTCCGGGCATGCTGCCCAGGTTGAATAACCGGGGTTCGTCCCGGCCGGCATCGAACGCGGTTTTCGTCAATTGCCCGTTCGACCCGGAGTACAAACCCATATTCGACGCGGTGGTGTTCGCCGTCCACCGTTGCGGGTTCCTGGTTCGATGCGCCATGGAAGATTCCGACAGTAACGTCGTGCGGATCGAGAAGATCATGCAGATGATCGGGGAATCGGATCTTGGAATTCACGATCTCAGCCGGGTCGACACGCAGGGCAGCCTGCCGCGATTCAACATGCCTTTCGAGCTTGGCTTGTTCATCGGCGCGCAGCGGTATGGCTCCAAACGGCAACGGCGGAAGCGGTGCCTGATTTTGTCGGGTGAACCTCACCAATATCAACGGGTCATCTCGGATATCGCGGGTCAGGACGTCGACTCGCACCTGGGAAAGCCGGAAGAGGCCGTGCGCGCTGTCCGGCAATTCCTTGTCCAGCATGCCCCGAGGGGCGCCAGATTGCCGGGACGCGATCGCATCCTGGAAGATTACGGCCATTTTCAACGGCTGTTACCCGGCCTGCTCGAAGTGGCGGGCCAGGATCGGGAGTCATTGACCTTCCTGGAGTTTCGCGGGTACGTCCGGGACGTGGTTGCCCGCCAGGCATTGATAATCGGGTGATTGGATTGACAGCAGGAAGAGGAAACCGTTGCACGTTCCACCCGGGACAAGCCCCGGAAAGGCAGTACCTTTTGCCCGGAGATGACGAGCACCAAACTTCAAAAGGCCTTGGCCGCAGCGACCGGGACCGACGCCAAGACTGCCGCAGTGTTCCTCAA
Source organism: Verrucomicrobiota bacterium (assembly GCA_019247695.1). Lineage (NCBI taxonomy): Bacteria > Pseudomonadati > Verrucomicrobiota > Verrucomicrobiota bacterium. The sequence goes on from JAFBAP010000116.1 coordinate 35,955, forward strand.
TGCGCTCACGGCCATCACGTATCAGACGGTCAGAGAGGAGGGTCAAATGGTTCTGCCCGGGCTTGGCAAAGTGGTCAAGCATCGGCGGAAGATCGGCGAGGCACTTAACCCCATGACCAGGCAGAGGTTTGAGATCCGGGCCGGGCCCGTGCTCGAATTTCGCTTTGCCAAGATGGCCAAGGAGGCAATCCTCGGGCCTGCGAAGTAGCTGGAGAAAATCAGCCGGCTTTGGACCTGTCCCTCGTCACGGGTCCCTGGGAGCGGCCCGATTTGAGCTGTCGTCCTGTCCGTCGTCCTTCGATCAGTAATCAGTAGTAATTGGGAAGCTCCCCGTGAGCTTTCAAACGATGGTACGCCTGGGACAGGCTTTGCCGCGGCTCGATGCCTGTCTGGATCGCTTGTTCGTATTCGCGCATCCAGAGGGCTTTCTGGCCGAATGCGCGTAGCCAATCCAGAACCACATACAGGAGGACTTCCTGGTTGGTTGCCGCGTAGTGGAGCCTCAGAAAACCGATCGCTTTTTCGTAGTCGGACAGTTTCGCGTAGGCCAGAAAGCCGAACTCTGCCAATCGGTTGCGTTGCTCGCGAGAATGGTACGCCTGCGCCCCGTCCCATGCCCGGCGGCCCGGGGCCTCTTCGGAGACCGGGTCGGGTCGAGCATACAGCCCCGCCGCCTGTTCGATTGCCTGTTCCAGGCTCTCCGGCGTCCGCAGGCGATTGATCAAGACTCGTGCCAGGTAGGAACCGAGCGTCTCGCGACTTAACTCACTGTCGATCACGAGGCGCAGGCCCTCCCCGATAAATTCGTGCAGCTCCAGGTGTTCCGCCTTCAAGCCCAGAACAGCATCCAGAAACTCCGTTTGCGTGATGCCCACTGATTGAAACGCATCATTGGTGTTGAACAGCGCGTAATCACACGCGTAGCAGAGCATCCGGTACAGCCGTTCGAGCAAATCGCTTGCTTGCTCAAGGTTGGTCCGGTCGCTAACGGCCGCATTGATCTCCTTGAAAAAGCGCTTGGCTTTGAAACGCCATTTCGGCCGTTCTGATTTGGGCACGTGCCGGTTGGGGGCGAAATAGTTCTGCGCGTAAGCATCGCTTAAAAACTGTTCGAGTTCCGCGGCGAGCGCATCAATGTCTACCGGTTGCGCTTGAGCCTTGGCCTGCTTGGTGCGGCTACCGGCGGCGGTGGGGTTATTCAGCAGTTCGTCGATGCCTAAGCCTTCTCGCGTTTTAGGAGGCAACGCCCGGTAAATTTCCACCAGGACACGCTTCGTATCGTCCGGCGACATGCGTTCGAGCAGGGTGCGCAGTTCGGAAATTTTCATCTCGATCCTTTTGGGCCGGCATCAGCTTACGCGCCTTGCGGGCCGGAGCAACGAGACCGGTCCTGGGCGTGACCCAGGCGTGCAGCCAGAACAGGTCCGTGTTCTCTCTCCCCCCGGACCTGTCCCCGCTCGAGCCACCCGGGGGCGCGTTTCGGGGCAGGAACGTCCTCGGGCCGGCAGTGGTTTTGGCGAAGGCTTGTCGCCAGGACACCGAGCGCGTCAGGGCGGGTCCGGCGTGGGTAAGGCGGGCACAAGGCGGACCTGTCCCCTTTCCTTGCGGGCCTGTCCCTTTCGGCCCGGGCCTGACCTGGCGCCTTCGAGACCTGTCCCTGTTTCTGTCGAGGTGTTTCGGGGGCACTTACGACCTGTCCCCATCGGCGCACCCTTGAGGTCTGTCCCTGTGGCACGCGACCTGTCCCCATCAGTATGCGTGTTGTGACCTGTCCCTGTTTTCGGCGCGGCCTTGGGGCCTGTCCCTGTTGGCGTGCCCAGGGGGTGTCGGCGCCGGAAGATGCCCTGTAGCTGGTTGAATCGCTCTTAGGCCGAACGGGCCGGAAGGCGATCTGATGGCCTGAAAGGCCAAAGGAACTTAGCCCAGGGTTTACCCTGGGTAACCGTCAAATCACGATCGAGCCCTGAAGGGCGGCAGAAGGCGTGGCTCACGGGTTCTGCCGCCCCTTCAGCAAATCCAACCCGGCGGGGCGGGTGTTTGTTAGGGAGGGCGTACAGGCGTGACGTCTTAGGAGGGCTGATTCGGGGGGGAAACGCCTTCTCAGGGTGGAAACCTGGGCTAAGTTCCTTTGGCCCTTCAGGCCATCAGATCGCCTTCCGGCCCGTTGAGCCCAGACCGTTTATACGGTTTAATAGGTGTAACGCCGGCAGGGTACCTGGGAAGGAAAATAAGATTTTACCTCAATGGCCGTCGAAATGGTATCAGTTCAAGCCGTATCGCGTTCCGTACCAAGGGCGCGGAGAATGTCAGGAGAGCGGCCTGAAGCCAAGAAGTCAATGGCCGGTTTCCAAACCGGTGCGAAATGCACGCCGGGCCTGCTGCCATGAACGGATAGCCACGCAACGTTCGAGCAGCGCAACGTCGAGGTCCGGCAACCGCCGGCTCCGCGGGACCGCTTCGTAGGCGGTACCGTCATCGCGCCGGACGAAAATTTCAACCCATCGGCAGTCCGCTCCGGACGAAGCAGCGGCGCCAACGCCCGCAACGCTTCTTCGCCTGTCAGTAGCTCGACGACCATGCGACCATGCTACGCAGTGCCTCGGATCCGGCAACGGACGAATTGCCGGCCGCGCCCGAAACGATGCAAAGACCAGAGCCACCCGATGACCGCCTTCCAACCATGAACTACCAAACCCTTATCACCAAGGTCCTCGACGAGAACCGGCAGGTTCTTGAGGCCGTCAATCCCGAGGACGTTGATCGCTTTATCCAGGAGATACTCCAGGCAAAAACCGTCCACCTCTACGCCATGGGGCGCATGCAACTCTCGGTCCGGGCCTTCGCCATGCGACTCAAGCACATGGGAATCGACACTTACATCGTTTACGACACGACGAGCCCGCGAATCGGTCCGGGAGATTTACTCATCGACCATTGCGCGGTGACAAACGTCGAACTGAACGTCGTTCGCCTGGCCAAGGCAGCCGGTGCGAGAATCGTCCTGCTCACCGCTCACCCGGAGAATGAGCACGGACAACTCGCGGACCTTTGCGTCCGCGTGCCCGGACAAATCTTCGGGGGACCGCAGGAAGTGCCCTCGATCCAACCGATGGCTTCGTTGCTTGAGCAGGCGCTCGTTCTGTTCACCGACATCGTCGTGATGCTGCTGATGGAACGAAAAGGGGTATCGCCGCAAGCGATGCAGGAGAACCATACTAACCTTGAAGGACTCCCCCATTCATTCGCCTGATCCCAAGCCGTGAACCGGATCAAATCACATGAGCGCAGGCTGAAACGGGTGCGGCAAGCCGGCGGCCGGCAACTCTACGGGGCACCGTAAGCGCCGCATGGGAATCAACCGAAGCGAAAGGGGAGTCACTTAACGGGCCGCCCCCGATGTGACGTCATTTGCATCTTATTTGCATCTTTAATGAGGGACCGGCTAACCCCGAGATGAACCTACCCGTGTTTCCGTTTCCTTTGAGGCCGGATTCCGGTGCGAATGGCCGCGCTCAGGTGAAAAGCGCAGCCCCGGCTGCGGGGGTAGCGGCAAGGTACTTACCGCTTGCCTCTGCGCGAGCAGGCGAGTTTTCGCCGGTTGGCGGACGGGCGCACCGGTTCCTATTCCCTTATTTTATTTCTCTTCCTTCCCTTTGGGAAAGTACCTCACGCCAGCCATTCCCTGAAAGTGCTCATCTTGAGTCCACAACGTTGCCCGGTGGAGCTGCGCGGTAGCGTAGATCAGACTATCAGCCAGAGGAAGCGGGATGCGCGCAGCGGCCAATGCCAAGGGTGGCTCGATATCCACGACTGTGCCTTGCGCCAGCAGCCCGTACACTTCGAGTGCGGCATCCTCACCCCGCTCCCGGTAAACTTTCTTGAACAGTTCGTAGATGACGATGACCGGCACGATCAGGCTGGCCGTTTTCTCAATGGGCTCGGCAAAGCGTTCCGCCCACTCCGAGCCGGTGAGGTACTCGAGCCAAGCCGAGGAATCTACTACATTCATAGCCGGTCCGAGTCGCGCTCGATAGTGGTGTCCAGGCCCTTTAGAAAACCACGCAATTCCGCCGGCTTACGCAGGGGTAGAAATTCCACACGGCCGTTATACTCGATTACCTGGAGTTTCATGCCCGGCCGCAATCCAAGTCGGGCACGAACCGCACGCGGGATAACGACTTGAAATTTCGACGATAAAGTCACCGTTGCCACGTTCGCAGAAGGTTAATCATCCTTCTTATCGATGCAATACGCGTTCTACCATGGCCATCGACGGCCATTCCGGAGCCGGCGGCCGGCCAGGGCGCATACCGGATCGTAGGTGATTACTCTCTCTTGGCCGCTCGAAGAGGCGGGGTTCGACTTGAACAGGCGACCGAGGTCTCGCTGAGCCTTATTCAACGCTTATGAACCCCGGGGATGTCCTCAACGCTCCGGCGCCCCGGAAGAAAGGCGATCGATCAACGCCTGAACCCGCGCGCGTGCGGCGGCCCGCCGCTGGGCCAACTCCGTCTTTTGATCCGGGGTCAACAAGGCTTCCATCTTCGCCTCAAGCTTCGCGCGCTGCACTTCTTGGGCTGCGAAGGCCGAACCCAAAGCCTGGCCGGCCGACCCGATTGCCTGCGCGTCATCCGGGTTGTTCAGCACTGCCTGGCGCAAAGCTTCCTGCGCTTTCAAAACGGCCAACCGGGCTTGCCGAAGTCCCGGCCGGGCGCCGGCGAGAATCCGCCGTACCTCCGGGCGCTGGGCGTCCGTCAAGGTTAACCCTTCCAAAAAGGGCGCGCCTCCCAACCCCCCGCCCAAATTGCCGTGTCCGGGCCCCGGCGGTCCTCCCGGCCCGCCCCGCGGCCGCCGGGGCCCGCCGGGAGTTTGGCCTTCAGGCTGCTCCGGAACGCCTTGCCCCCCGCCCGGTTCGACCGCAGGCGGCGTCTCGGCCGGCCCCTGCGGGGGCGGTGGCGCTTCCTGCGCCCGTCCGCCCACGGTTAAAAAAAGGAGCGCCGCACAAACGACGCCCAAACGCTCGCGTTTAAACAAAGGAGTGACCATTTAGCCTCAAGGTACACACCCCCGATGAAGATTCCGAACTTTTCACCAAGGCTGCTGAGCACCATCCGGGCGCGCTCCGCCAGTGCTCCTTGGACGTTGCCTGACACCCGGTCCCAGCCGGTGCGTTGAAACAGGCTGCATGAGGGGCCGAAACGGACCTGTCCCCAATGGGGTTATTCGTGGCATGGGGACAGGTCGCTTACCGGCCGCCGTTCGGACCTGTCCCTATGAGCGACTCAAAGGTGCCGGGTAGCTTCATACCATTTCGACGGCCATGAAGATAAAATCTTGACTGCCTTCCCAGGTGCCCTGCCGGCTTTATACCTATTAGACTGTATAACGGGTCTAGGCGATCGTGATTTGACGGTCACCCAGGGTAAACCCTGGGCTAGGTTCTTTTGGCCCTTCAGGCCATCAAACGCCCCTTCGGGGCTGAAACCCGCTCGAAATTCCACCAAGATAACTGTCTGAATGGTGTATGACCGATTCAACCAGCTACGGAGCATCCTCCGGCGCCGACACCCCCTGAGCGACATTCTACCGAGAAACTGTCTGAATGGTATCACACCCTTGCAGGTGCTACACTCTTTGCGGGCCGCCTGGAGGCCACCCGGAGCCAAACCCCGCCCCATGGTCCCTTCGTCTTCTCCTGATGCGCCCCGCTTTACGCCCAAGCAAGGGCAGTATCTGGCGTTTATCTACGCCTACACGCGCGTGATGGGGCGGCCGCCAGCCGAAGCCGACATGCAGCGCCACTTCGGCGTCAGCCCGCCGACTGTTCACCAGATGATCCTGACCCTGGAGCGCGCGGGGCTGATTCGACGGCGACCCGGCGTCGCTCGCAGCATCGAAGTACTGATTGCTCCCGAATCGCTGCCAATTCTGCGTTGATCCGACCTCGAGCATCCTCAATGAACGCGAGATGGTGAAATGAAAGCAGGGCGGTGATGGGTGAGCTACCGGGCTATTTATTTGAACCGATCGGAATGAATGACTATTTTGCACGGATGATCCTTGAGCGGTATCCCGCGCTCCGGCGCCTTTCGCCTGCGGAGAAGCTCGCCCTGGTTACGGAGCTATGGGACGACTTGGCCGCCCACCCGGCTGACGCGCCAGTCTCACCGGAGCATTTGGCCGAGCTTGACCGGCGCATGGAGGATTACCGCAACGGCCCGTCACAGGTAACCACGTGGGAAGCCATTAAGGAGCGCATTCTCGGCTCCCGGTAGATGGCTGAGCTCATCTTTCTCCTCTCCGCCTACATCGATATCCAGCAGGCCTACAACGTTTACAAGGAGTATCAGGTGGGCCGGGGTGCGATTTTCACGCGACATTTGGACGTGGCTTTTGGCCATTTGCGAATGTTTCCGGAGATCGGACCGTTATTTCACGGCAATTACCGCCGGCTGCTGGTGCCCCGCTTCCCTTATGGGACAATTTTGGCCGCGAGCCCAGTGATGAACGCAAATCCTTTGGCACTCAAGAGGTTGAACAGTAGGCGTCCACGATCTGGGCCGAAGTCAACGCTTACCGGTACACTGCACTGTGGGAACGATCCGCTGGCTTACTATCCTTGCTACCGCAGAAAGGCTCCGAACCGTTCTTTTCGATGCCATTCCAGCGCTTCCGGGTGCGGCCGGTAGAGATTCTCTTTTGGAAGCAGAATGCTTCTTCCTTCCGCATCGATGATCGGAAAAAGCTGATAGCTCGCGTTTCGTGCTTCCGGGTGGATGATGACCTCGTACTGATCCGAGATCGTGAAAATGCCCCGGTCAAAAGCCCAATGGGCTGTGCGGGATAAAGCCAGGCCGTTGCGGGGATCGTCAGGACCCCGATGCTCTTTGCCGATAATGTGGGCCGCTTCAGCCTCGATGTGAGGTCCATGCACGAACCGCTGGCCCGTTACGGAACAGGTGAACGCGTAGTTGCTCAACACAATTTCCCTGAAAACCGCTTCGCGTTTCTGGCGGCTCACCTGGTAAACGGCTCGGTTTTCCTGCACCACTGCGGTCCATTCCTCCAGGCTCTCGAGTCTCAGCGCAGTTTCCAGTAAATCGTCGGAGAGTTCTTCCTGCCCGTACAGGTACCTGGAAACTTCTTCCACGTGCATGCCTCGGATTCGAAAAAGACCGGATTGCGATTCAAAAGTTTCGATCAGCCCGAGCCCTGCAATGAGGTAAGTCGAGCCCTCACGATCCATTTTGCTCGTGACCTGGCGAAAAACCAGGACCGGCTCGCGGTCTTCGCTGCATCGCACCAGCGCTTGATTTGAGGAGATCTCGAGTCCTCCGGCCTTCGGGCTGTAAAGCATCGTCCAGCTACGATCAAAGAGGTACTCGATCCTGTCCGTGTAAGGGCTGGACAGCATCGACGTAATCGAAAGCGCGTGGCTTGACCAGTGCGGCTTGTAGATACCTTCGGCAAACGGATGGAGGATGTGGCCGAAGCGTTCGGCGTCGCGCAGGACGCGGGCCGGCTGGATCGTACCGAAAAGCGGTGCAACCCGCCGGAAGATGCCGATTCGTTGATCACGTTCACCAGCCAACGACGCACCAACCTCCCCTCCTATATTTCAGGAGGTTCAACACACCATCAACCGGTTTTCATCGGTGAAAGGGTGTTTGCCATCAATGCCCCATCTCCTCGCGCCCGGGCGGCTCCCGCCGCGGCAATCGCCTCGCGGATCCGGGTAAGTTCGCCTTGCGGGTTGCGGAACCAGTCGGTCGACCAGACTCGGTGGACACGCCAGCCCATGCCCTCCAGAATGCTCTGGCGGAGCCGGTCGCGGTCGCGGGCGGATTTGGAGGAATGGTAGGAGGCGCCGTCGCATTCGATGGCCAGGATGAAAGAGCCGGGCTGGTCCGGGTCGCGCACGGCGAGGTCGATAAAATACCCGGCGACGCCGAGCTGCGGCTGGCAGTCAAACCCGAGGCTCTGCACGGCAGCGATGACCTGTTGCTCGAACACACTATCGGGCGGACGCGGCGGCAAACTGGTCGACGGGAGACGGCCGGTCCGGGCAAACTCGAGGTAGCGCTGCAGGCTTTGGGCGCCGGCGCTGCTTTCCGAGGTCAGCTTGAGTTCGTCGGGGCGGAAGGACGAGTAGACGTGGACCCGTTTGCGGGCCCGGGAGAAGAGAACGTTGAGGCGGCGCCCGCCGTTCCGGCCGTTGATGGGCCCGAAGTTCCGGTGCAGCACGCCCTGGGGATTGCGGCCGTAGGTGATGGAAATGAAGATGACGTCGCGCTCGTCGCCCTGGACGTTCTCGAGGTTTTTTACAAAGACGCGCTCGCCGCGGTCAGTCTCCAGCCGCCCGGCGCCGGCCTGAGCAACGGCATCGTGCTTAAGGCCGGTCTCCAGGAGGTCCTCAATAAGGGCGGATTGGACTGAGTTCATCGCGACCACGCCCAGGCTTTCGCCGGGCCGGTGCCGGAGGTGATCCATGACGGCCTCAACGACGGCGGCAGCCTCGATCTCGTTTTTGCTCCCGGCATACTGGCCGGCGACTTCGATGAATTTAACGCCGTACTCAGGGGATTTTTCGTGGACTGAGGGAAACAGGATGAGTTCGTTGTCGTAAAACTCGGCGTTGGAAAACGCGATGAGGGACGGGTGCCGGGACCGGTAATGCCAGCGCAACAGGCGGGCGGGCTGGTATAGGCCGGCGGCGGCGTCCAGGATGCTTTCCGATTCCTGGATGGCGGCAAGGTCAACGTTCTCGTCATCGTCGAGATGATCGTCGCCGAAGTTGGATTCGAAAAAGGACGTCGGCGGCAACTGTTTGTTATCACCCACGATGACGCACTGCCGGCAGCGGGCCATCGCGCCCAGGGCATCCTCGGGCCGCATCTGGGAGGCCTCGTCCAGGACGAGGAGATCAAACTGAAATTTGCCGCGGGCCAGGTACTGGGAGACGGCGAGAGGCCCCATCATGAAGCAAGGTTTCAAGGCAAGCACAGCGTTGGCCGCACGCGAAAGGACGTCGCGCACCGACCCGCGCGGCACCTGTAAACCGATCTGGTGCTGGAGAAGAGCCAGTTCGGTCTTCCCGCCCGTCCGGGCCGCGTTGATCCCGGCAGAAACGGGCCGTTGCGCGAGCCGGGTGGCGATCATCCGGCGGGTGAGCGCCTGAAATTCGCGGTCGCGCGCCTGGAACTGTTCCTGCACGGCGTCCCATTTTCCCAGGGTGCTCCGCAAAGCCGGATGTGCCCGCTGGAGTCGCCGGGCCAATGGTTCCCAGGTGAGGTAATCGAGGAGGGTGCGGCCGAGTCCGGGAGCGACACGGTGATCCAGGATGGCGCGAGTAACCGGACCTAACCCGAGCTCCCGAAGCGACGCGCATAGTTCGTTGAACTGAAGCCAGTGATCGAGTTTTTCGTTTTCCGCCAACGCCCGGTGAATCCGGTCCCGCGTGCGCGTCAGGGGCTGATCGGGGTGATGCCAAACGGCGGGAGCCAGCCCGCCAAAGGTAGCAAACCGGCTGAACGCATCATCGAAGGCCAGGTAGGCGCGTTGCAGGTCGCGGAAACTCGCCAACCACTGGTCGAGGCCCGTATTCCCGCGTTCGATCATTGTCTTCACCACGGATTGCAGCAGGGCGCGATCGGGGGTTGCGGCGGCAAGGGCGCGCCAAAGGACCGATTGCCGGGCGAGTTCGGCCCGGCTGGTATCGATTCCGCGGTAATGCTGCGGTCCGAGAACGTGGTCCCACCGGCGTCCACAGACGTGCGCCAGCGCGCTTTGGAGGTCTTTGAACCCGGTGAAGGCAACCGGGAGAACCGCAAGTGGTAATGAGTCCGCCGCAACGCCGCCGGAGAGGGCGTCCACGCTGCTTTTGATGGCTTGTGCAACCGGCAGGATAGACTGGAACCCGGCGAGTGCAGGATCGGATTCGAAAGTGAGTTTGAGGTAATCGGCGCCTTGCCGGAGGGTGCGGCAGAAGCCGGTGAGGGCGTCGCCTCTGCCGCCACTGAAATAACCTTTCAAAAACGTGAGCCGGTCAGGCGACAATGAGAAGAGGAACTCGCGGCAGCGCCGTTCAATGGCTGAACCGGAAATCGGGAACTGGCGATCGATGGTTGTGACCCAGTCGCGGGCCCGAGCCAAGTGCGCCAGGTCGGTTGTGATGCCGCTGAAGGCCGGTCCGAAGGCGGCGATGTAAACCGGGTTTTTCTCGAACTCTTCGAGTGCGAGTTTCCAGTCGGCGAGGCGGTTTAGCACGGCGGCGGTGACCTTGTAGCCGGGCCGGCGGGTTTTGTCCTTCTGCCAGACTAACAGACGTTGACGGGCTTCCCGGCAGCCTTTGCTCAGGAAAGGGAAAAACCTGTGTCCGGCCAGGAACGCGGCTTCCTTTAACAGTTCCTGCGCGCCGGGTAGTTGAGAAACATAATAGTCCTCGGTTAATGATTGGCCTTCCGCGTTGATCTGACCAGCCTCGGCGGCGGCTTTTGCCAGCGTGGCGGAAAATTCCGGGGTCAGCAGCGCTTGCGGGGTGACGCCGGGGACGTGGTCAGCGTCACGGAGGAGTTGGATCAACCGCGCGGCGAGCTCGAGGTCAGCGGGTGAGGCGGCAAAGGTTAAGGAGAAAGTTTTTTCCAGTTCGTCCAGAGAGGCGCTGATGCCGGGCAGGTCAGGCTCCAGGCTCAGCAGGCCGGTTAACCATTGCCGGAGCCTGCCGAGGGTCATGCCGGGACCCGGAGTTGAGTTGATATCGTCAGAGAGGGAAAGGAAGGCCCCGAGTGAGGTTAGATCGGATTGCTGGAGGCGGCGCGACTGCAGGGTGGCTGCCAATTGCCGGCTGTGGTTGAGGAGGCGCCCGAGGCAGGCCAACACTTCATCCGCTTCCGTGTCGCCCGAAGAGGCATGGAGGTTAAGCCAGCCGAAACACCAGCAGTCGCGGCCGGCCCGGAGCAGATCGGCTAACCGAAAACATTTCTGGAGGTTTGGGGTGGTTAGTTCGAAGGTGGCGCCGTGTCCGGTTAGGAAGCGGCCGGCCAGGGCGAGAAGCGTATCGAGGGCGTCCCGGGCCTGGTGCAGGCGGGCGATGATTTCGGCCTGCGCAGCATGATCGGCGGCGGTGGTTTGCAGTCCGTGCCAGGGATGCCGGTCGAGTGTGGTTTGGCCGGGGCAGACAATCCTCGTCAGGAGTTGGAATCTCTCCAGTTCAGCGATGAACGGTTCGAAGCGTGCCGGGTCGATGGCATCCTTGTCGAGGTCGAACAGGGCCGAGAGCGTCTGTCCATCGCCGGATTGATGGGAATCGACGGTTAACCGGCTCCGGGCGGCCAACGCCAGAATCTGCTGCAGCGTCTTGCCTGAGACCGGCTCGATTTCGTTCAGTTCGAGCACGAGCGCCTTGAGTTCGTCCCAATGACCGCGGAGCCGGGCTTTTACCTGGTCAAGGTCGCGCGGCTCAGGAAACCTGGCGTTGAGCCGGCGTCGAAGGTCGGCGTAAAAATGCCGTTTGTTGGCGTTCTCGCTGTGCAGCTCAAGGCAAAAATCACCCAGGCCGGCTTTGGCCAGCCGCTCTTTCACGACCTGCAGCGCGGCCAGCTTTTCGGCGACGAAGAGGACGGTTTTGCCTTGCTCAAGCGCGGCGCCGATAATGTTGGTAATGGTCTGCGATTTGCCGGTGCCGGGCGGCCCCTGGATGACCAGGTCCCGGCCGTTCAAGGCATCGAGGATGGCGCTGTGCTGGCTGCTGTCTGCGTCCTCGATCAAAGGCAACTCGCGTTGGTCAGGCGGCAGCTGGTCGATTGGAAAATCATCGGCATGCCAGGAATCGCCGGATTTTTGGCCTTCAAAGAATTCGCTGACCCGAGGGTTTTGCAGGAGCAGACCGGGATCCGGCCAGTTGGCCGGGTCCAGGTCCTTGTGCATGACCATTTTGCGAAACTGGAGCAGCGCCAGGGTGGCGCCGCGGCAGATCCGCCACCGGTCCTGCCGGGTCTTGATGGCGCGCGCGCAGGCCTCGAAGTAGCGTTCAGGGGTTTGCTCCTCGCCGGGAACCGGGAACGCGAAGCCGAAATCAAACTGCAGTTTCTCGATGAGCGATAAGTTCGGCATGAGTTCTTCCTCGGTAAAGGCGAGGTGGAACTCATAGGCATGGCCGGCGGCGTTTTGGGTCCGGCGGATTTGCACGGGGATGAGCAGGAGGGGCGCTAGGTTCGGCTGGTTCGAGTCGTCACTCTCAAACCATTCCAGGAATCCCAGGACCAAGTGCAGAACGTTGGACCCGGTTTCTTCGACGGCGAGGCGGGCAGCGTTCCTGATATTCTGGCCGCGGGCCTCGAGTTCGTCCGGGAAATAAAGGGTGTTGATCAGGCGGGCCGGATCGACCCGCTCAAGGAGATCATCACCGGCAGCGGCGCAAGGCAATTCGAAGGTGCATGCCAAGCCGTAAACGGTTTCGGCGATGAACCTGGCCTGGGGGGCGGTTTTGTCGCCCCGGGCGTTTTTGCCCAGGGCGGTGAACGCTTCTTCCTGTTCGGGGGTGAGGGCGCCGGGTTTGGGCCTCGGCACGGGCAGGAGGCGCAACTCTTTTTTCCTGGTGACGAGGCGTTCGTATATCCAGTCCGGCGCAAGGTTGAACAGCCGGAGCGATTTGGCCGTGTGCTTAAAATTGAGCAGCCGGTTGTTTCGGCTCAGGTCGAGGAGGCGACCCCGGAGGTTCTTGAGTCCTTCGGCGGTATCGCCCTGGAAAAGCACCGATTCCCCCGCCGGTGTTGATGGCGCGTCCGAACTCATGGAAAAATGCCACAATTGCCACGAGTGAAAAAATACCACAAATGACGATCACTGATTCGTGGCAGTCGCGGCATTGTTTGGCTTGCGGCATTTGCCCGGAGCGCTCGTGACATGCCCCGGTTTTAGCATTCAAATGGCGCAAGTGAAATGCCGCGATTGGCCTGAGTGGAAAAATGCCGCGGATGGAGGTTAGTCACTTGTGGCGTTCGTGGCATTTTTCGGCTTGTGGCATTTAACGTCTTCGCCCATTGAGGCAGCGGAACGGGCGCGGCGCCTCCGGATTCCGCACCCGACACCCGACACTCGGCACCCGACGCTCCACTTCTCCATTTGTGGCATTTTTCGGCTTGTGGCATTTGTGATATTCAATGCCTCCTCCGGTTCCACGACGGCGCCGCACCCACCGGCTATTTATTTTCGGCTGTGCAGCCGGCTGCCTCGGGCTCGTGCTCGCTTTCATCCTGGGGCTGACTTTGATCATCCTTGCCGCGCTGGACCTGCATCCGTTTGAGCCCAAGTTGCCGCGCGGGGCCGTACCCGTGCCCGGCGAGTTCGTGGGCACCTGGCAGGCGGTTGATGACCCTCGCAGCACGATCACGATTCGCCCCGACGGCAAAGGCGACTGCAGCATTTATCATGGCAGGGACGATTATCAACTGGCCGGCGCACGGGTTCGCTACGATGATGTTCACCGGTCTTTATCGCTCAAATATTCAATCCTGGGACCTTCCTGGCACGTGGACGAACCGCCGCACCCGGCCGGCGGAGGAACGGAAATGCGGCTGGATGGCCGTCTTTACCGCAAGGTTGGTCCGGCTACCCTGCCGTCGCCGGGCAAGGCTTGGATTTAGCCCTGCGATGAGCAGGCAGGTCGCTTCGGCTTTTGCATGATTTTCTTGCGGGCTAAAAAGCTTGTTGCGGCTGCGACTCCTTCTCAATTAGGCAAACCTAACCGGCGTCCCTCGACAGGCTGGTCATTGTACATAGAATGCCACACTGCTCGTGAGGGCAGCCCTTTCCAATATAATGCCTGGACGGCTAGTCCTGCCTGGACGGCTAGTCCTGCCTGGACGGCTAGCCCCGCCTGGACGGCTAGCGGCTTAGGCACGGCGTGGATAGGGGGGCGCACCGCTCCCGCCGGCGAACGTAAAGGCGTGCCGGGGGGAGCTTGTTAGAACTTAACTATGATCAAAGCTTTCAATGAGCTGAAGGAAAATGAAGTGTTGGCCCTGGCCGTCTCGCTTGAAGAGGAGGACGGGCGCATTTACGGGGAGTTTGCCGAACGGGTCAAGGACGCCTACCCCGCCACGGCGTCAATCCTGGTGTCGATGCACGAGGAGGAAGCCAAGCACCGGCGCGCGCTTATCGACCTTTACCAGCAAAAATTCGGCAACTTCATTCCTCTGATCCGGCGTCAGGATGTCCGTGGATTCGTTAAGCGCCGCCCGATCTGGCTTAACAAGGTGCTCGGATTGGCCCAGATCCGGAGCGCCGTGCAAACCATGGAATCCGAGACCCGCCGCTTTTACCTGCGGGCGGCGCAGAGGGCGGCCTCGCCGGACCTGCGCAAGCTGCTGGGGGATCTGGCCGACGACGAGAGGGGTCACGAGAAGCTGGCCGACAAAATGGCGCACGAGAAGGAGAAATCCGGCGAGTTCGGTTCCGAAGACGAAGCCAACCGTAAGCTTTTCGTCCTGCAGGTCGTCCAGCCCGGGTTGGCGGGGCTGATGGATGGTTCGGTCTCGACCCTGGCGCCGGTTTTTGCGGCGGCATTCGCCACCAAGAGTAGCTGGGATGCGTTCCTGGTGGGTATCGCCGCGTCGGTCGGTGCGGGCATCAGCATGGGGTTTGCCGAAGCCCTCTCGGATGACGGCGCGCTGAGCGGCCGAGGCAGACCGTTGCTCCGCGGCGGGGTTTGCGGTTTGATGACCACGGCGGGCGGCATCGGTCACACGATTCCGTTCCTGATCCCCAATTTTTATCTGGCGACCGGGATCGCGGTCGCGGTGGTGGCGATCGAACTGATCGTGATCGCGTACATCCGCAACCATTTCATGGATACGCCGCTGCTCTCGGCAATTTTCCAGGTTGTCCTCGGCGGTGTGCTGGTCTTTCTGGCAGGCATTCTGATAGGCTCGTTCTGAACCGCGGCCGGCCGCAGACCGGACTGCCCGCGGGTTTGCCCTTGCCCCAGCCGCACGTGTCAGAGCATGAACATCCTTGCGATCCTGCAAAGTCTCACCCCGAAACAACGCAACGCCGTGGTTGCGGCGTACCTGGGGTGGACGCTCGATGCCTTCGATTTTTTTATCCTGATTTTCGTTCTTAAAGACGTCATCAGAGAATTTCACAGCGACCTGAGCGCGGTCTCTTTCACGGTAAATCTTACCCTGGCGATGCGACCGGTGGGGGCGCTGTTGTTCGGCCTGGTTGCTGATCGCATCGGCCGCCGGCCTACCCTGATGGCGGACATTCTGTTTTACTCCGCGGTGGAGTTCGCCTGCGGGTTTGCACCTTCGCTGGCTGTCCTGCTCGTCCTGCGGGCACTTTACGGCGTCGCCATGGGCGGTGAATGGGGCGTAGGCGCCTCCTTGACGATGGAAACCATCCCGGCACCGGCGCGCGGGATCGTTTCGGGAATTCTGCAGGCCGGGTATCCGTCGGGTTATTTGCTGGCCTCACTGGTCAACTGGACCTTGTACGAACACATCGGCTGGCGCGGGATGTTCATGATCGGCGCGCTGCCGGCCCTGCTGGTGCTGTACGTTCGCCGGCAGGTGGAGGAATCTCCGATCTGGCTCGAACGCGAGCATGAGCACGAGCATGAAGGCGGTGCGTTCAGGTGGAACCTCATCGCGCGGCAGTGGAAGCTGTTCTTGTACGTCATCGTCCTGATGACCACGTTCAACTTCTTCAGCCACGGCACCCAGGATTTGTATCCGTTGTTTCTGCAGAGGCAGCATAACCTCAATCCCGCCACGGTTTCGATGATCGCGGTGATTTACAATGTCGGGGCCATCCTGGGCGGCCTGACCGGCGGCAGTTTGTCGGAAGGGATCGGCC
Source organism: Verrucomicrobiota bacterium (assembly GCA_019247695.1). Classification (NCBI taxonomy): domain Bacteria; kingdom Pseudomonadati; phylum Verrucomicrobiota; species Verrucomicrobiota bacterium. The sequence continues at coordinate 51,810 of JAFBAP010000116.1, forward strand.
GCAAACGGGCGATCATTTCGGCTGCTCTGCTGGTGTTGCCGGCCATTCCGCTGTGGGCCTTTGCGCGATCGCCGGCAGGCTTGGCGGCCGGGGCGTTCATCGTCCAGTTTCTGGTCCAGAGCGCGTGGGGGGTGGTCCCGGTGCACCTCAACGAATTGTCACCGCGGGACGTACGGGGAACGTTCCCGGGCTTCACTTACCAGCTCGGGAACCTTTTTGCTTCCGGAAACCTTTACCTTCAAAGCCTGATCGTGGAACGCTCCGGGGGCAACTTCGGCCTGGCGCTCGCGTCGGTCGCCGCCATCGTCGCCGTGTCGCTGTCCATCGTAACCTTTTTCGGACCGGAAGCGCGCGGGATTGCCTTTGGCCGGGCAAATCGACCGGTCCGGGCGTAAAATACCTTGCTGTTTTCCGGCTATCGCCGGCCATCATGAAGGAAAGCAAAGGGCCGGAAAAAATCCGGGCGGGAAAACGGAGGCCCGCCCGCACAACGCTCTCGCCCGTTCGTCCGGACGCCACACCACGTGACGCCGAACGGCCGGCAACGGTCAGAGGTCGACTCCGAAACCGACAACGGCGATAAATTCAAAAAAGTCTTCGTGGTCGGTGTACGTCAGGTCGCCCCCGGCACCGGCCTCAGCGACCCAGACATCTTTTGAGCAGGCGTTATTCTCCACCAGAAAGGCGTAATAATTCCCATTGCCATCCTCCGCAAACGGCACACCCGTTTCACGATTAAACTCCTCACGCCCGTCCCACATTGAAAATTGGCTTTCAGGATCGGGCGATAAGACGGTCACGGTACCGATCTCGCCGGCACCGAATTTTTTGAGAAAATAGCGGTATTCCTCGGGAAATCGGAACCCAGCCTTCTTTTCGAGTTTAGCAAGCATCTCCTCCTTAAGAGGATCCTCGCGCACCAAATAGTCTGAGCTGAGCTGCTCGGGGTCTTCCTCCCGGATCTCTTTGATCAGATCGTCGAACTCTTCCTGAGTCATAATAAACGTTGGGATAGATGGCACCTTTACGCGCCTCGGCAAGCGCGAACATCGAAAGGTTCAGACTTACGTTTCTTCTCCAACCATTTGGGGCACCGTGAAGACCCCGGTCGCCGGGAAAACCGGGGATGGCGACGCGTCCGGGGGTATTTTCAGGTGTCCGGAGGATGACCGCTTTTGTTCCATTTTGACCAGTTTTCGGGTCGAAGGAGCAATTTGGCTTTTTCTTGCCACCCTGTTCCCGTGTTTCCGGCCCGGCTTTCACGGAGTGCGTTGGGCAGGACTCGATTGGAGGGTCCTGGCACGTGAGGTGCTGTCGTGGAGCATGCGTTCATTCGGGGGGTCCGAATGTAGGCTTGCGTTAAAGCGTGGGAAACTAATGCGAACGCCGGAGGGGTCAGGGACGAGTCGGATTAAGTACGTTACGCGAGCATACGGCGAGGAAGTGGCCTTGGAGGGAGTGCCACTTCCTCGCTCTTTTTTCCCCGAGGGCGAAGGAAAACGCGGCCATGAAAAAGATCGAGGCGATCATCAAACCCTTTAAGTTGGAAGAAGTTAAGTCGGGGTTGGCTGAGCTGGGGATCCAAGGCATGACCGTCAGTGAGGTCCGAGGTTTCGGGCTTCGGGGAACCAACGCCCCCGTACAAACGTGGTCCGGAGCGAGCTGTTTTCTGCCGAAATTGAAACTTGAACTGATTGTAAGAAACGAATTGCTAGGGTCCGCCATTGCTGCAATAAAGCAGTGCGCGCGGACAGGCAGACAAGGGGACGGCAAAATTTTTGTGCAGGATCTCCTTGAAGTGATCCGGATCCGCACCGAGGAGCGCGGAGATCAGGCGATCTGAGAAGCCGTGCTTTTCCTGAAACTCGGCCAGACCGAACTTTAGAAGCAAAATGGAACATCTATGACCCCAGCGGAAGTTTCTCAGTTTATCAAAGATAAAGGTATCAGACTCATTGATTTCAAATTCGCGGATCTGCTTGGTACCTGGCAGCATTTCACCACGACGCTGACCGAGTACAATGAGGACATTTTCAACGATGGCCTCGGTTTTGATGGTTCCAGCATCCGTGGGTGGAGGGCCATTCACGCGAGTGACATGCTGGTCATCCCGGACCCCCAGACGGCCTGGATCGACATTTACAATACTGAGCCAACCCTCAGCTTTATCTGTACCATCAGGGACCCGATCACCCGCGAACCTTATGACCGCGACCCGCGAGGGGTAGCCGAAAAGGCTGAGGCGTACCTGAAGAGCACAGGGATTGCTGATACCGCGTTTTTCGGTCCCGAAGCGGAATTTTTTATCTTCGACGACGTCCGTTACGATTACACCGCAAACAGTTCGTTCCACTCGCTCGACAGTGTGGAAGGTATTTGGAACACTGCGCGCGAGGAGTTTCCCAACCTCGGCTACAAGATCCGGCATAAGGAAGGTTATTTCCCGGTGGGACCCGCCGACACGCTGCAGGATGTCCGCAACGAGATGTGCCTTGAGATGGAAAAGGCCGGGGTGCCGATCGAGCGGCAGCACCACGAGGTGGCAACGGCAGGTCAGGCGGAGATCGACATCCGTTTCGCGTCGCTCAAGCTCATGGGCGACCACATGATGTACTACAAATACATCACGAAGAACGTCGCGAAGAAATACAACAAGGTGGTCACCTTCATGCCGAAACCGCTCTTCGGCGACAACGGCTCCGGCATGCACACGCACATGTCGTTGTGGAAAGACGGCAAACCGCTGTTCGCAGGCGACCGGTATGCCGGCTTAAGTGAGATGGCGCTGTTCTACATCGGCGGCATCCTCAAGCATGCGCCTGCGCTGACGGCCATCACCAACCCGACCACCAACAGCTATAAGCGGCTGGTGCCGGGTTTTGAAGCGCCGGTGAACCTGGCCTACTCCGCCCGGAACCGTTCAGCTTCGATTCGTATCCCGACCTATTCGGCCAACCCGAAAGCGAAACGCATCGAGTTTCGCACCCCGGATCCGGCCGCGAACCCGTACGTCGCTTTCTCGGCACTTTTGCTGGCGGGGCTGGACGGCATTCAGAACCGGATTGATCCGGGCGATCCGCTCGACAAGAACCTGTACGAACTGCCGCCGGAGGAACTCGCCAAGGTGCCGAGCGTGCCCGATTCATTGCTGGGCGCGGTCGAAGCGCTCGAGGCAGACCATGAGTTCCTGCTCAAAGGCGACGTGTTCAACCGGGATTTTATCGACAACTGGATCGAAATGAAGACCAAGGAGTACGACGCGTTGCGCCTCCGGCCGCACCCGTACGAGTTCTTCATGTACTTTGATCTGTGATCACGGGTAACTCGTAGCGGGTAACTGGTAACTGTTAAAACTCAGACCGCATGAAGGCGCTCGGGAGTGACGTCCCGGGCGCCTTTTGCTTTACCGGTGGACCGGGTGACGATTCCTGCAGGGAGCCGGCAATTTCGCAGCGCGAGCCTGTCACCAGGGACGAGCTACGAGCTACCCGTTACGCGTTACCGGTTGTACGGCCATTTCCAATCCCGGACCTCCGGCAGGTGCCGGCGATGCTCAACGAGCTTGTCGCGCAACCTCTGGCAGAAGTGAGCCGACACCCGACACCCGGCACTTCTTCATCTGTGGCATTTTCCTACTTGCCGGAGGCGACCTGGCCATGGTTCAGCACCGCAACCAGCAAGATGCCGCCGCACATGTTGCCGAGCAGGGTCGGCAGCCAGAATCGGAACAGTAAAGAGCCGAAGTCTTCAGCCCCGGTGAAAAGGAGGTAGAACTTCTCGGTCGAGCCCGCGATGATGTGATCGAAGCGGCCAAGCCCGATCAGATAGGTCAGGAGAATAATGACGAGCACCCGCGCGGTCTCGGCAAAGGGCAGAAGCCAGACCATCAAGGCGATCAGCCATCCGGCGAAGGCAGCACGGGCAAACGTGATCGGGATGGGCCCGGCAAAGACGTGTTCGCCCAGCGTTTTCAACGTTTGGCGCACGGGTTCGTCGAGCACCGGTACCTTGGCCAGGACCAAGGCGAGCAGGCAGACGCCGATCATATTGGCGATCAGGACGACGACCCATAACTTGCAGACCTGAACCAGCCGTTTCCAGGTAAACTGGTCCAGGAGCGGCAGAACCGGGGTGAGCGTGTTTTCCGTAAACAATTGTTGCCGGCCCAGAATGACGATCAGAAAGCCGAAGCTGTAACCGAATTTGGTAATGAGGTTGCGCCAGGGTGCATCGGGCAGCGCGGCAGTCAGCAAGGCTTCCGCGATGAAGGAAAATCCCATCGATAAACCTGCCGCGAGCCCGGAGAAGGCCAGCGCTGAATTGGGACGTGCGAGCTCGTCTTCGCCCTGACGGACGATGGTGGCGTAGACCACGCCGGCATTAGGCGCGATTCGTTCTTCGATCTCGGCGGCCTCGCGCTTGTCCTCCTCGCGCCCGGTCTGGGGCGGTTGATCAGTCTGGCTCGTAGTCATAACACCTGGTGAATCGGTTGGAGTTCGTTCGGTTCAACCGGTCCGCCCGGTTGCGCGAAACCGGCAGGTGCCACCGGCGGAGAGTCCTGAAAGTTCGCGGCGGAATAACCCGGACCGATTAATAGGGATCGTTCAACCGCTGATCCATGGCATCTTTAGCCCCTGTGAGGGATGGCCTTCCAGCAGGGTACACCGGCAAGGTCTGCGTAGGAACCAGCGGCTGGATCTACAAGGATTGGGCGAAATCGTTTTACCCGCCGGGGTTTCCGGTCAAAAATCGGTTCTCCTTTTACGCGGGCCGATTCCCGACGGTGGAGATCAACGCGTCATTTTACCGGCTGCCGACGGAGGCGGCATTCGTTCATTGGCGAGAACAGGCGCCCCCCGGTTTTGTGTATAGCGTCAAGGCCAGCCGGGCAGTCACGCATTACAAACGCCTGCTGCCCGGCGCCAAATCGTTCGACCTGTTGATGGAGCGTAGCCGGCAGCTAAACGGGCGGCTCGGCCCGATTCTCTGGCAGCTGCCCGGCTCGATGCGGAAGGACCTGAACCGGCTGCAGAATTTTCTGCAAACGCTGCCGCGCGATTTACCGCACGCAATGGAGTTTCGCGATCCGTCGTGGCTGGATGCCGATACGTTTGCGCTCTTGCGGGAGGCCGGGGTTGCGCAGGTGTCCGTCAGTTCGTTGCGAATGCCCGCCTGCCATGAGTTGACGGCGGGGTTCGCCTATGTCCGGTTCCACGGCCTCGAAGGCGGCGCCGCTCACGATTATACGGAGGAAGAACTCCAGCCGTGGGCTGAGTTTCTCCGCGACTGCGCGCGCCGGGGCCTTACCGGGTTTGCTTATTTCAACAACGACGTGAACACCCGCGCGCCTCAGAACGCGCTGCTGTTGATGAAAATGCTTGGCGAATGGTCAATGCCTCCGGCGTGCAGCCGTACTGATTAAAAGGAAATTAAGGGCCCTGGCAAAATGCCGTTATTAATTTGCCATGACCAAGCCCGACCCGAATACCTATTGGGTGTTACCCGGCAAACTGCTGGCCGGTGAATACCCGGGTCACCCTTCCCGGGCACAGGCCAGGCTCAAATTGCGCGCTTTCCTGAATGCCGGGATCCGGCATTTTGTGGATCTGACCGAAACGGACGAGGCGCTGGAAAGTTACCAACCGCTTTTAATGGCTGAAGCGCAAAACCTGCGCGTGGCGGTGACGTACGTACGGATCCCGATTCGGGAGTACAGCGTGCCGCAACGGCCTGACGTCATGCGCCGGATCCTGGACACGATTAACGCCAGCGTGAAACGAGAAGGGATCACTTACGTGCATTGCTGGGGTGGCATGGGACGAACGGGCTTGGTCGTGGCCTGTTGGCTCCAGGAACACGGGCGAACTGCGGATGAGGCGCTCGCGGAACTGGCGCGTCTCTGCGAAACAAGCCAGAAAAGCAGCTGTCGCCCGCGATCCCCGGAAACTCCGGCCCAGGTGGTCTGGGTGCGGCAATGGCATCGCCACCGGCACACGGCGGGTTGGGCGGGCACAACGTAAGAGTTCCCACGGGCACACGGCGGGCACAGCGGGTTGGGCGGGCACCACGACTGAGTTCACACGGCGAACACGGCGAGCCACGGCGACCACGGCGGGAAGAGGGGGGAAAGAGTTTGGAGTTCGGAGTTCGGGGTTCGGAGCTCGGAGACGTGGTACAGCCGGATTCGATTTCCCCCGAGGGTCACGTTCACACGGTGCGAAGACCGAATCATCCGCAGAACACGCAGAGAACGCAGAAAAGAGAAAACATCCACGGATTACACAGATTGACACAGATTAAGGGGACCTGGCGGCAACTGGTTGACACTCGCACCCGCTCCCCATGCTGCCGCTCCGACCTCCGACCTCGTTCCCCTTCTTTCCGCTGTGGTCGCCGTGGCCCTCCGTGTTCGCCGTGTGAACTCTTACGTCGTGCCCGCCAAACCCGCTGTGCCCGCCGTGTGACCGAACCCCGAACTCCGACCTTTACTCGACACCCGACACCCGTCTTCATTTGTGGCCTTTTTCCGCTTGCGGCATTTGTGGCATTTCCTCCGTCAGCCGCTGATATTTCCGGAGCACCTCGCGCAGGCGGTCGTGGGGGATCGCGTAAAAAGTGTTGTCGTTGACGCCTTGCATGGTCTGGGCGGCCACGAGCGAGTTAACGATTGCCTCTTCTGTTGCCTGGACGGTGGCGGCGAAAAGCGGGTCGATGCGTTCGTTTGGCAGCGCAGACCACTGGTGGTACCCGTCAACCAGTTTCGGTACGACGGTTGAAAATGCGATGAACAGGTCGCCCGAGGAATTGGTACTGATACCGCCGGTGCGGGCGACGCCCAGCGTGGCTCGCTTCGCCAGCCGTTTCAACTGGTCCGGCAACAAAGGCGCATCCGTGGCCACCACGATGAGGATGGACCCTTCCGGCTCGAAGGCCTTGTGAAATACGGGCTGAAAGTCCGTAATTTCCCGGCCGACCGGCACGCCGGCAATCGCGAGCTGTGCGCGCCGGCCGAAATTGGCTTGAACCAGGACACCGACGCAGAAACCGCCATCGGCTCCCGCCAGCCGGCGCGAAGCGGTACCGGTGCCCGCTTTGAAATCGAAAGCCCGGTTGCCGGTGCCACCGCCGGCGTTGCCCTCGTCCACCGGCCCGCCGGTTGCATCGTTTAGCGCACGGAACACATGCTCCTTTTTGACGTGGAAACCGTTTATGTCGTTGAGAGCGCCATCCCACGTTTCCGCAACCACCGGCAGGCTGAAATGGCCGGTTCCGGGAAACCTTGTCACCCCCCACTCCACGACGGCATCGCGCACGGTACCCACGCTGTGCGTGTTGGTAAGCAGGACGGGTCCTTCAAGGAAACCGGACTCCTCCACCCACTCTGCACCCGTCATTTCACCGTTGCCATTAAAGGAAAAGACCGCCGCCGGCACCGGTGTGTCGCTGCCGTTCTTACCCAACGGCAGGATCGCGGTGACGCCCGTTCGGACGGGCCCTTTACCCTCGACCAGTCTGCCCTGGCCCTCGATCACCGTGACTTCGCCGACTTCAACCCCGCGCACGTCGGTGATCGCGTTGAGCGGGCCCGGGTCGCCCTCAAACGCAATTCCCAGATCGCGCGCCCGCGGGGCAACGACGGTGGCGTCGGTTTTGGCCACCACAACGATCGGGCAACTGAGCAGCAACCGCAGCAGCAGCACCAAAACCGCAACGGCCGTCCTGAAAAGGCGGGCGGGACGACGGCGCTTACTCACGGTGCGGCCAAACATAATCGGTCCCCAACAAAAGAACAGAAGGTAGTGACGCCAACGTGCGTCTTAAATTTGCTGTATTGCAACAAAACAAGGCTTGCCACCCCTCAGCCGGCTTGCCTAGCCTTTGCGCATGGCACGCCAGTCTACACAGACGTCTCGGGCCGCCTACTACGAGCTGAAAATCCCGGAAGCAGCGTTGCAGGGGGCGGATAATGTGCGTTGCGTTCTTGTCGTCAACGCCCGTAAGGGCATGAACGATGCCTACCGGCATCACTTGGCGGCAGGGCTGGCGGAGCTGGTCTTATTCCGGGAGCCGGAAGAAGAGGAATTATCCATTCTTAATCGAGCCGCGTTCAGACGCCTGGGCCCGTTTGTCACCAATACCCTCACCCCGGACGGCGCCATTTTGTACTTTGCAACGTAGGCCGGTGCGCGCGCATCGTTGCGCCGGGGCCCTCCGGTTCAGCCGTTCCGGCGTCCACCAGCTCAGCTCAATTCGAGAGGGCACTTGCCGATCTCAGAGCATCAGGACCTGAAAATCAAACCTTGCTCCCCATGAACAATGCCGGTTACGTGTTCGGACTCTACCGCATCTGCGGACAAACGATCTATGTCTACAAGGCCCCCGTGCCCCATCTGCAGGGCGTGTTCTGGTGCTTCAAATTAGCCGACCGCGACCCGGTGGAAGGTTTTCGGACTCGCAAGGCCGCGATCGCTTACGCGCAGCGAAGCTTGACCTCTTAAGCCGGCAAGCGCATCGCCTAAGCCTCATCATTCGGGTTCTCAGGCGCACCGGGGGCATTCGGTCCGCCGCGACGCTCAACGGGAGTCGCCGGGCTCGACGGCACCACCATGGTGGCCGGCCGGCGTCCGACAATCTGCAGGGAGATGATGTAAAGACTTCCGTTGGCTCCCGGTTCACGAATCCAGACCGCCTTGATGACGCCTTCCGCCTGGGATCCGTAGACGGCGTACGTGTAGAGGCCCTCGGTACAGCCACGGTGCTTCGGATCCGGAAATGCGCAGCTCTCGCCGGGCTGGAAGCGTTCCTCGCGAAGGTGGCCGAAATTCTTAATCATGAACGGATTCTGCTCCAGGCTGATCCCGCAAATTTCAGGCGTGTCGCCTTGCACGCTAGCCTGCCCCAGATCGCTCCGGCTGTGAGCCGCAATGGCTGCCAGCATGGTGGTACCGGCGATCACGGCCAATGCCACCGGTTTTGAGATCTGACGGTGTAAAAGAGAGGAAAAAGACACAGTAACCCTTTGGCAAATTTCCCCAAACCTAAGGGTTGCGCGGGCCGCGGGCGAGCCGGGGACCAACGCCGGATTGTGATCAGTTTCTACTGTTTACAATAAATGCAAACAGACTAAAAAAACCTGGTTTAAATTCGCCGCGCGAATCGCTGCCCTTCACCATGCCCGTAAACTGCGCATCCGGTCGATGTCCCCTGCCCGCTGCGTGCGTCAGGAAAGCGACCGCCCGTCCGGTTCCGGATGTCGCGGGGGACTTCGAAAAGACATGAACCCTGCGCACAAGCATCGTGGCAGCCGCCCGGGAACGAAGTATGCTGCGAGAAACACGGCTTCATCTATGAGTTACGTCTACGAATCAGAGAACGGTCAACAGCTTGTCGTGGAGAATGACGGCGATTACACTCAGGTCAGCCTGAGCAGCGGCAGCGGGGGCCAACAGCAGAGCCAGGCAACCGGGTTCGAGACCGGAAAATGGTCGAAGCCCCCAGCGCTTTACCGCCTCAACCGGGACTGGGTCCTGCGTCTGGAGACTGAGGACGGGCCCCAGTTCGTTCGCATGCAGGGCAGTGAAATCCGCCGGCTGCAAAGCGAACCGGACCTTGAAGCGGCCGAGAAGCTTCCCTTTGACCGATCCGACCGTCCACCCCGGCTGCGGCTGATGGAACCCCTGCGGCCCATGGAACCGATGGAACCGATGAAGCCGATGGAACCCATGGGGCCTATGCGGTCCATGGAGCTGCGGATGGGCAACATGCGTATGAGCATGGGCGGACCCGAGCCGCGGACCGAGACTGAGGTCACGCAACGTTTCTGTACCCAGTGCGGCGCACCTGTAAGCAAGGGCGACCGTTTTTGCGGACAGTGCGGCCATCCGCTGGGTAAGCGGGACTGAGCGAGCCTGGGACCGGGCGGCAACGCAGCAGAGGCGCCGCGCTTAAGATTATGGATTCCAGGTCGATCTAGGCGTTAGCTTTATGCATACGCCTGTTCGACACCTTAGTGCCATCGCGTTCGACTTTCAGGACCTCTTCCGGGCAAGCGATGATACCGTCCTGCAGCGTTTCCGATTTACCCGGAAGGTCAACCCCGGCGTGGTACCCAAAGACTTTCAACCCGATGCTTGCCGGATCCTTCGTGACCTTGACGCCATCACCCTGCAGTTTTTCCGTCGGGAAGGCTCGGATGATCCCGGCACTGAGATTCTCCGGTTCAGCTTCAAACCGGCGGAGTGAGTTGACCTGCCAAGCGCCTGGGGCCGCGTTTGCGGCCCGGCCCGGCCGGTGTTTTCCCGAAAATGAGAATCGGCCTGGGAAAATGCGTACGCGGGCGACCCGTGATTGGACGTCCTTCGCCCGTTCCAGGGGGAACGAACCGGCGCGCCTGCAGTGGGAACAAAACGTGCTCTAGCATGCATGCCGACGATTTCGATTTGTTATTTATGAAGAATTTAGCAATTTACAGCGAAGAGGTCCGGTACGTCCGCACCGGAGTGCAGCCGCGAGCGCAGTTTTGATAATGGGACGCATTTCCGCTAAATTCGCCACCGGATTCACCGATCTGTCTGAGAAACCATTATGCAAACCGAAGAATTTGTCCTGATCGAGCTCAGCCGCGCTGACAGGCAGCGTCTGAAGCAAAAGGCGCTTCTCGATGGCGAGGACTGGTTGGTACAATGGGAGTTTCTGTCCCGGCTGGTTTATACAGCCATGTTGCTCGACCGGGGCGAGGTCGTGAGCCAGCCGTATGCGCGTTTCGTTGACTTCCTGGAAAACGGCCGGAAAGTTCACAACCTCAGTTACCGCGAGTCGGCCGTTTTGGCCTTTTACAGCTGGCTCGATTTGGATCTCACCCTGCAGGAAATCCGGGTTCGCATCTCCGAATTTCCGCTTTTTCTCGTTGGCGAAAGCGGAACCCGCTATGAGTTCTGACGCCGCGGCACACGGCCCGGTTTGGATCCGCGTCCGGGCCGTCATGGCGGCAGCGGGCCCGTTACGGCATACCTTGCCCTAGGCGCATACGATGACGCCGGGCCCGAGGGCGGCAAGCTGCCGCCTGCTTTTCATTGCCGTCCCGCTTCTGATTACACCCTTCCTGACCTGCGCGGCCGGGGTACCCCGAACGCTCCGGGCCAACCAGCGCCAATGACGCCGGCGGGAGCCCGGCCCTAAGCCGCACCGGGCCGGTTCGCTAGATTAACTCGCGACCCGAGCCGGAACCGAAGAGAAGCTGGGCTAAGCGGATCGCGACGGCGAGGCACACAAAGACAAGCCCCAGATCGACTTTAAACAAGGGACTCTCCAGGGAGTTCAACGCCTGCAACGCAAACGCGATGGCGTACAGGAGAGCCAGAATAAAGCCGATCCCGTAAAGGCATCTTAGTTCGCGTCGCATGGTGAAATTCTTGATTTTTATGTATACGGCGTTATAGCTGGCCTATTTAGAGCTTCTATGTACCCGTGAGCGGCCCGCGTTTTGGGTCGAGTCCGGCATCAAAGCGTATTTTACCGGATTCTCAAGCAGAATCATGCCTTCCAGGCGCCGTACGCACAAAAGATGGAGATAGGAGTTCGGAGTTTGGAGTTCGGAGTTCGGGGTTCGGAGTTCAGGGTAGGAATTCGGTACCGAAAAGGCTAACCGCCGCGCCGGCTCAACGTTCCTGGGTTTGTAAAAGCTATGCACTCTGTGAACCCTTCCTCCTCGGTTAGTCGCCGCAGGTTTCTGCGCCGGACATTTCTTGCGGCAACCGGGGTTCTCGCAGGCCTGCGAACGTGGAACGCGACCGCCGGCGACCTGAGCGCAGAACCGGCCCTGACGCCGGATTTTGACCATCTTCCCGTGACGATTCCAAGGGGTTTTCTAGGTCTTAGCTTTGAGACGCAGCGCATCGCCGATGACGACTATTTGGTACCGGAAAGTACGGACCTCGCCGAGCTCGTACGAGCGTTAGGCAAGACGGGGGTAATCCGTATCGGGGGTAACTCCAGTGACCGGCCATCCTCCACCGGCTTGAGCGCCATCGGATCCCGGCGGCTCGCCAGGTTTGCCGAATTTCTTCATGCGACCGGGTGGAACCTGATCTATGGACTTAACGCCGGCTCCGGCACCCCGAAAGAAGCAGCGGCGGAGGCGAAGCTGGTAGGAAGATTTTGCGGTGACCGTGTGCTTGCTTTTCAGTTCGGCAATGAGCCTGACCTGTTTCGAAACAACGGTCATCGTCCCGCCGGCTACGATGTGGGCCAATACCTGGGCGACTGGCACCGGTTCGCGAAAGCGGTCAAGGCCAAGGTCCCGGCCGCGCAGTTTGCGGGGCCGGACGTATGCTGTGACACAAGCTGGCTTGGCCATTTCGCCGGGGGCACCCGGCCGGACGTGCGATTCCTGACTCATCACTACTACGCGGAGGGTCCCGCGGGCAGTTCGAGCGTATCGCTCTCCCGACTGTTAAATTCCAGCCCCGACCTCCTGAATCGTATGCGCCTGGCGGAGGCGGAAGCTGCGCCCACGCGATTGCCACTGCGCATGACAGAAATAAATTCTGTTTTTGGAGGCGGACAGGCCGGTATCAGCGACTGTTTTGCGGCGGTTCTCTGGGCCACCAACGCCGTTTTCAGCATCGCGGCCGCCGGCTGGCTCGGGATCAATCTCCACAGTAATCAGACCGCGATCTATTCGCCGGTGGTACGCGGCGCTGACGGCCGGTTCCAAGCCCGGCCGGTGTACCACGCATTGCGGCTTTTCAACCGGTACGGTGGGCGGCGGATGGCCGCGCTTCCAGGTCCCTTACCGGCTGCCACGGCCCGGGCGTTTGCGGTGCGGGGCAAAACCGGGGAGCGGTCCATCGTGCTGATCAACCTTTCCGCGGACGCTCCCATGAGGGTCCGGCTGCCGCCCTTGGGAGGTGATCTCCTCGTGCATACCGTTGAAGCCGACCGCCTGACCGATTCAATTTTCCGGTTCAACGGCATCCCAGTATCCAGCGACCCGGCCACGTTAGGCTATCCCGGCGCTGCGCGTTCGATCAGCGGGCGAGAGCAGCGTTCCATCGAGGTGAATCCGGCCTCGATCCAGGTGCTTGAGATCGTTTGATCGGCTTCAGGTCAGCGTTGCCTGAGTCCGGAGGTCACGAAAGAAGGAACGAAGTTCCGCTTCGGTGAGGGCTTGAGCTTCGCAGTCTTTAACGCTGTGGATGATGCTGTGGCCCCGGGTCACCAGGTTTTCCGGCGTGTCCGGCAAACCGAGGTACCGGATGGCGAAAGGTTCGTCCTTACCGCTTAGATCCTTGAGATCGAAATCGACCGACTTCACGCAGAGGGAAATCAGCAAGTCCTCGACCAAAGGCGTGCGGAGCCAGATGCGGGGCCTGGCGAGAAGGCCGCGGGCCGCGAACGCCTCTATGCAGGGCCGGGAGAGGGCGTAGCCGCCGCCGTAACAGTGTTCGCCCACGCGAAAACCGTTGATGAACGCCTCCCGGATCGTGTCCCGGATCAGACGGTAACGTCCCCACAAAGCAATCTGGACGGCCGGACGGCCGAGCGGGGTACGCCGCCAGACGGTGAATTGCTTCGACAGTTTATCGAGCACCCGCCCCATTGGCTTGACCGCTTCCCGAGCCTGGTCTCCCAGTTCCGGGTTGCGCACCGTACCGATCATCCCGATCCGGGAGACGGCGGCAAACTGCCGGCTGATTTTCTCCGCGAAAGGGCGGATCACCAGCGCATCGGTGTCCAGCTTCAACGCAAAGGTGAAGGCGATCCGGCGGCGCAACAGTTCATTTAGTCCGGCCAGAACCGCCACGGCGCACCCGGCAGCCCAGCCGCACCCCTGACCGCGCCGGGGGTTCTTGATTTCGATGTACCGGTCGCGCAGGCATTTCGGCACGATGTTCGTGAAACGGGAAGTCCCCGGGCTGTCGTCAATGAGAACGAAATGGTAATTGCCGGGCTCGAAAGCTTCAAGCGAGTCGAACAAATCCTGAACGCGGTCGACTTCCCGGTCGCTCGGGCCCACGGCCGACACCACGGCAAAGCGTGAACCCGGTTCCTGCCGGGACGAGGGATTTGTCGTTGCTGCGGTCACGGGTCTGTAACGGTTTTTTTCCTCGCCCTTTTAAGCACGACGCGCGAAAGCAACGCCCCTATCGAGACGACGGCAGCAACCGCCAAAAGATGCTTTTACGACGTTCCCGGTGAGCCGTACGGATCGAATACAGATCAACGGGACCGAATTCCGGTTTTCCCCTGGTCGCTGACTCGAACAGGCCGGCCAGGTCGGCGTAAAATCCTGCGCTGCCGGGTCTGCTTTGCTGCGGGTGCGCTTTGATGTAGGCCTCCACTTCCCCCCGCCAGTGTTTCTCCCGCTCGTCCATACGGTAATGGGGACGCATCGGCCCGGCGCTATAGTGGCGAAGGTAATCTTGAAGTTCCGGGTCACGGTTGTTATTCCATTCGGCGGGAATTTTTTTCAGTCCCGGGTACGATTTCGTGTAATGGATGACGTTGCTGTTGTCGCCCCAGGCAACGTCCTCCGGCGGGACTTTCTTGCCGGCATTGGCCAGTATTTTCCGGAGGAGATTTTGGGCGGAGCCCGTATTTTTTATGAGCATGACCCCCGCATTCACGCGCCCGGAATGACCATTTGCCAGGAAGATGTCCTTGTTTTCTTCATCAAGGCATCGGAAATCGGGACAGCGCGCCGTCACCTCCACATCCGTGTCCATGTAAAACGCCCACTTTGCCCCGGTGGCCAGTGCAGCTAACAAGAGCGGTATCTTCAGCCAGGTGGATTCCATCAAAAGCGGCGTATAAGCGGGTTCCTCGATAAAGGTATACTTAAAGCCGAACCGTTCGGCATACCGCCGCTGTGACTCCACATTTCGCCTGAACAGGTGTTGATACCCGTTAAACCCCATCGAAAAAACGATCACTTCTGCGCTTTGCGCGTCCGGCCGTGCTGAAACCTCCATTGGCGCCAATGCTAATCGCTAAGTCGCAGAGGTCAAATGGACTGCATTTGCCATAACAGATGATTTGTGCCACTTCTTTGGCCGTCGTCTGACGTGACGGGGCCGCAGCCGGGGCATGTTGCGGACGGGACCCAGGTCCCGGGCTCAACCATTGGCCCATTGGCCGTGACCGCGAGGCGACAGAATTATGGGTAAACCGATCATCGAGGCGCATGGCTTAGGCAAACAATACCGCTTGGGTGTACTGGGGGCCCGAACGCTGCGGGAGGATGCCGAACGGCTGGTGCGCAGTCTTTTTGACCGCAAGGCACCCCGGGGCCCAAGTGCCGAGCGCAAAGGTTTTGCGTGGGCCCTTCGCGACGTCTCGTTCAACGTTGCCTCGGGCGAGACCGTCGGTTTTATCGGCGGCAACGGTGCGGGCAAATCGACCCTGTTAAAATTGCTGGCCCGCATCACCGAACCCAGCGCCGGTTCAGCCAAAATTCGCGGCAAAGTGGCTGCACTCCTGGAAGTGGGCTCGGGATTCCACAACGAATTGACGGGCCGCGAAAACATTTTTCTCAATGCCGCCATTCTGGGCATGTCGCGGGCAGCCACGCACGGGAAGCTTGATGAAATCATCGACTTTTCGGGCGTTGAGAAGTACATCGATACGCCCGTCAAACGTTACTCCAGCGGCATGCGCGTGCGCCTGGCGTTTGCGGTGGCCGCGTTTCTGGAACCCGACATCCTGATTGCCGACGAGGTACTGGCGGTTGGTGATGCCAACTTTCAAAAGAAGAGCCTGGGCAAGATGAGCGACGTGGCCCGGCAGGGTCGAACCGTGCTTTTCGTCAGCCATGATCTGGCGGCCGTGCAGAACCTTTGCCGCCGAGTCATCGTGCTGAAAAAGGGGTCGCTGTTGGCTGACGGCGCCGCAGCTGCTTCGATTCGCACCTACCTGGGTTCACTCGAGTCGGCGCGCGCCTTCCAGGTAGAGACTGGCGCGCGCCAGGCGGTTGCAGACCGGCCGCACCTGGTGGATTTCTCGGTCAACCAGGGCCCGGATACGGTCGAAGACCTGCTGCTGAGCGGGCGGCAGGCCGTGCTGTCGTTTGGGTTGCGGCGCATCGAGTCTGACGTGCACTGCTGCGTGGAGATCTACACGGAAACCGGCGTGCTGGTCACCCGCTTTGCCACCCGCGGCTACATCGAAGGCAACTTTACCGGCGACGTGACCCTGCGCTGCCGTACCGAGTCACTGCTGCTTAACCCTGGCCGCTACCGTTTGGCCTTTCAGATCTACCAACGCGACGTCCTGGTCGACTACCACGAGCGCCTCACTACATTTGAGGTCGGCCATGGCAGCATTGGTGCCCACCGGCTCTGGAGCCACGAGACCAACGGGCTCTTTTTTCTCCCGCACGATTGGACGGCCGAACCGCTGGAATCCGACGGGGTGTTGGCGCAGGCCGCCCCGGCTGCAGCGTGGGCGGCTGCCCCCGAAGCCCGTTTGGAGGGGCAGTAACGGCATTGGAGGTCGCGGTACCGCCGGCCTGGTCATTCCGCGTGGCTGTCCCCGTTCGACACCGGTTTTCAAGTTTGTTGAGCTGTCTTTGCCCCGGAGGGGCAGCCGGAGAGTAGGTCGGTACTTCAGTGCCGGTCTTAGGCCCAACGGGCCGGCAGACCTTAGCCCGGGATTTACCCCTGAGCTTTACCCGCATTTTTTGAGAGCAGCGCGGGGACAGCCGTGACCGTCTTTCGACCCGAAGGGCCAAGAGAACATAGCCCAGCGTTTACCCCTCGACCTGACCCGCAATTCTGCCACCGTCAAGCAAGACCCGGCACGCGCCACGCATCCGCGCGTCTCTCTATACCATTCCGCCGGCAATGGAGCTAAAATCTTGTCTTC
>JAFBAP010000117.1 GCA_019247695.1 Verrucomicrobiota bacterium
GCTGATCGCAGGCAGGTGCTTTAGTGCATGTGCGGGCGTTCCCCCGGGGTTGAGATTCCCTGCCAGCTTTACACCTATCAGACCGTATAAACGGTCTTGGCCCAACGGGCCGAGAGACGGTTTGATGGCCTGAAGGGCCAAAGGAACATAGCCCAGGGTTTACCCTGGGAAGGCGTTTTTCCCTCGATCGAGCCCTGAAGGGGCGGCGGAAAGCGTTGCCGTCGGGTTCTGCCGCCCCTTCAGGGCTCGATCGTGATTTGACGGTTATGCAGGGTAAACCCTGGGCTAAGTTCTCTTGGCCCTTCGGGCCGTAAGGCGGTGGCGCTATTGCAAATTACTTGCAAAATGGCCGTGGCCCTCTACGCTTTTTTGCGTGAGGTTTGCGCTGCTGGTTTGCTGCTGCCTTTTGGTTTCTAAGCCTGCGGGCCGGGCGGAGGCCGGCTTTAGAGTGGCCTCGTTTTCGACGGTGCTCAGCGAGGTGGCGGAAAGGGTCGGGGGCGAGCACGTGACGGTGGCAGCGCTCGTTAAACCCGGCATTGACCCGCACGAATACCAGCCGACGCCGGGCGACCTCGCCCAGGCAAGCGACGCCCGGCTCATTCTCATTTCGGGCAAAGGGCTGGAGAATTACCTCGACAAGATCGAACAGGTCACCGGCGGCAAGGTCGAGGTATTGGCGGTGGGTGATCAACTGCCTTCGCTGACCCTTAGACCCGGCGATCAAACGGGCAGCGCAGGCGCCCCCGCCCTGGATCCGCACTGGTGGAACAGCGTTCCCAACATGATCCGGGCCGCCGGGGTTGTTGCGGACGGTTTTGCGCGGCTCGATCCTGCGCACGCCGCGGATTACGAACGGAACGCGTCGGCGTACCGCGCCGACCTGTCCGCGCTGGATAAAGAACTGAGGCGGAAGATTACTCAACTGCCGCGAGACCGCCGGATCCTGGTCACGTCGCACGATGCGTTCCAATATTTCGCGGCGACCTACGGGTTTACGATCGCCAGCATCGAAGGGGTGAGCACCGAGACCGAGCCGTCGAACAAACACGTGAGCGAACTGATTGAGGAGATCAAGCGGCGCGGGGTCAAGGCCATCTTCCTGGAGAGCACGCTCAACCCCAAGGTCAGCCGGGAAATTACCCGTGAAACCGGCGCAACTATCGGCGGTACATTGTACGCCGACGGGTTAGGGGAGGCAGACGCGGCAACGTACGCCGGCATGATGCGCCACAATGTGGATACCATCGTCGACGGGTTGAAATAAATGCGAGGAGCCCCGTTAATTGAGGCGTTGGTTGCATTGGGGGCGCTGCTGTTGCTGGCCCTGCCGATCCGGGAGCTGACGGCGCGGTCCCGGTCGAAGCCTGCGCCGGCCGTACAGGCGGCTCCGGACAGATCGGTGCGCCTTGAAATAACAGGAACGGCCTCTGCATTCGAATTCAACGTCAGTTACCTCGGCCGGGAGATCTGGTCGGGGACAGGTCACCAGGCGCCGAGCCACGCCGATTTCAAGCTGCCGGTGCCGAAAGAGGGAATTGACCTTGAGGTCAGCGCCCGGTTTCCTGATGCGAGCCTGCACGCGTTGCGGCTCACCTTCTCGACCGGGGACGGGATCGGAATCGAGCGTTCGGCCTGGGGCACGGATACCTTGGACGAGGTGCTTACGTATCAACCGGCCCCATGAGCAACGTAACCCAGGAACAAGTCAGGTAAGATGCCCGATCACCGCCTTCTCGTTCGAGATTTGACCGTCGCGTACCGCCGCGTTCCGGCGATCCATCACGTTGGTTTCGAGATCGCCTGCGGGCGGTGCGTCGGCCTGTTAGGACCGAACGGCGCGGGCAAAACCTCGCTTTTCAAAGCGCTCGTGGGACTGCTCCCGATGGAAACGGGCTCCGTGGAACTGCATGGGCATTCCGGCAAAGCCGGCCGAAACGCGATTGCGTACCTGCCCCAGCGCAGCCAGGTCGACTGGGATTTTCCGATCACCGTGCGCGGCCTGGTGGAAATGGGCCGCTACCAAGCCCTGGGGCCCTGGGGACCTTTCAGCGAACGGGACCGGCAGGCGGTTGACCATTCCCTGGCGGAGATGGAATTGGCGAACCTGAGCGAGCGCCAGATCAGCGCCCTGTCCGGGGGCCAACAGCAGCGGGCGTTTCTCGCCCGGTCGCTCGCGCAGGAAGCGCACGTTTTTCTGCTCGACGAACCGTTTACCGGCCTGGACCGGCCGTCCCAGCAGGTCCTGGTGCAGGTCATCCATAAACTCGCGGCGGCAGGGAACCTGGTGATTGCGTCGCATCATGACCTGAAGAGTGTGCCGGATCTTTTCGATGAGGTCATTTTCCTGAACGGTGAGCTCATCGCCTATGGTCCGACCGCGGTGACCTTCAATAAACAAAACGTCGAGCGCACGTTTGGAACCCCGCCCTTTGCAGGAGGAGACGGCCACCATGGATGGTAGCGCGGGCGCGATCCTGCTGGAACCGTTCCGGCACGATTTTATGCAGCGCGCCTTCCTCGGGTGCGTGCTGATCGGATTTACAAACGGCGCCCTGAGCATTTTCATCGTGCTGCGCCGGTTGGCCCTGATGGCTGACGCGATGGCGCATTCGCTGCTGCCCGGGTTAGCCCTCGCGCTGATCCTGTTCGGGGTTGCGCCGGGTTCGCTGTTTTTCGGCGCCCTGGTGGCGGCGCTGCTGGTGGCGCTGGGGACTCAGCTTATTTCCGGGAGCTCACGGATAAAGGAGGACACATCGCTCGGTCTGCTGTTTGCCTGCTCGTTCTCGCTCGGCCTGGTGCTGCTGAACTTTGCGCCGGTACGGGTGGATATCAGCCACTACCTGTTCGGCAACATCCTCGGACTCAGCGACGCGGACCTTTGGACCACGCACGTCATCAGCATTATCTCCGTCCCGACGCTGGTGGCCTTACGCCGGCCCTTGCTGCTGATGATGTTTGAACCTTCGGTGGCCGCGAGCCAAGGCGTGCCCGTAAGCGGGCTCCGCTATCTTCTGATGGGGATCCTGGTGCTTTCCATGATTTCATCGCTGCAAGCGGTCGGGGTCGTGCTGGCCCTGGGCATGTTGATCGCTCCGGCCGCGACCCTCTACCTGGTGACGGATTCGTTTACCGTGATTTTCTGGGCGGCAGGCTTTTTAGGGGCGTTCGGGTCGTGCCTTGGGCTTTGGTTTTCCTACCTCTTGAATCTGCCGTCGGGCGCCTGCATTGTCCTGGTTCTGAGCGGTTTCTTCCTGCTGGCGTACGTTTTCAGCCCGCGCTACGGGCTCATCACCAAGTTCCTGCGACGGCAGCACCTTCATGAGGAATCATTGGCGCGGTGGCGCCGGCAGGGCGAAGCCGGAGAGGGCTCAGGGGACCGCCAGGCCTGACCCGGACGCGCGCGATCCTTTCCGCCGTCCTTCCGCGCGGCGCCCACGCCCACCGCCGTGTCCTTGTCCTACCCGAGGTAAACGACGTCATTCGCCCCGTCACGCACCGAAACCGAGTTTCCCGCATTGGCCAGCCGCAGCACCAGTTTGCGGTCGCCTTCGAACCAAATTTCCATGCTGAGATCCTCTTCCAGCACCTGACGGACTTTGGAGAGCTTCTCGATGCCCGACGCAACTTTGGCCTCGGCATGAATGCGCATGACCAGCCCGTCCTGGAAAACAACGGTTACCGTCGTCTGTTCTTCCTCGATGCTCGTGACGGCGCGACCGCGCACGAGGTCGGTCAGATCTGCGTTCTGCCTCATGATGTCCGAAACGAAGGCGCCCGGCAGATCAACACCGGGCGCCTTTAAAACTCCACCATCCGATCTTTCGAGGGGGAACCTGAGACCGGCTCAAACTACTCTAATTCGCGGCGAGCAAGACAGGAACCCTCCCGCTACAAACGGCCTTGCACCAGCCGCACCACGGCCACGATTAAAGCAATGACCAACAGAATGTGGATCAACGACCCTGCTACGTGCGTCGCGAGGCCTAACGCCCAGAGAATGACGAGAATGACGACGATGGTCCAGAGCATAACACCCTGACTTCGTTTCAGATTCGCCCCCCGGATGTGCAACCCGCTCACACCACGGGCACACGGCGGGCGCGGAGGAAGAGAGCGGGCACAACGACGGAGTTCACACGGCGAACACGGCGGAACACGGCGGGAAGGGGAAGAGTTTGGAGTTCGGAGTTTGGAGTTCGGAGTTTGGGACTATGGGCGACCTAGCAACCGGCCCCCCGGCGAAGAATCAAAAGCGCGTGGGCCGCGCCGTGACCACCTGCACCTGCCTCGCGTCAATCGGGATCGGGAAACTGGTTCCACCCTGCGGTTCAAGGACGAACCTCTCTTCGTGGGATTTGTCCGGGCTCCAGCTTTTTGAGGTTGTGAAGCGGATGACCACCTGGAGGTGATCGGAGCCGTTGTTGTGGACCAGGACGGTATAGTTAGGTGCGTCGCCCTTGATGACGTCGATGCGCAGACTTGGGAAGGCGTTATCGACCCGCGGTGTAGTCCAGTGGCAACCCGTCATGGATAAAACCAGCCATGCCGTGCACGCCAGCAGGGTGTAACGCCACCTCGGAAAATGCCGCGAATGCCACAACCCGAAAAATGCCACAAATGTGGAGAATAGCCGGTACCCACTCATCCGTCATCGGCGCTGATCCACGTAATTTGTGAATCCCGTCGGCCGGACTGCCGGGGACCGTGTCCGGCGTTCGGAGCACCAGCGTGAGGGCGGACGCCGGCCTGCACCCCGGATCCAAAAGAAATGTGTGTTGCCGCCGTGGTCGCCGTGCTCCGCCGTGGCGCCGTGTGATCCTTTTCCGCCGTGACCACCGTGTGACGAGAATCGACCAACCCGGCTAAGATCAGCCGTTGATTTCGTGAATCGCCATAACCGGTCCGAGTGCGGCTGCAGGAGGCCAAGGACCGGACTGCTCGGGTACGCCACCTGGCACGGCGGCTGCTCGCGTCGACTCCGAGTAATACTCGGATACGAAATCGTGATACCGGAAACGCACATGATCAAATCGATGCAGACAACGGTTCGCAAATGGCTGGCGGGCCTGGCCACCTTGGCCGCGTTAGCGGCTACGCTCCAGGCTGAACCCCTGAAACTCGGGTACAGCGACTGGCCGGGATGGACGGTCCTGGAAATCGCCAATCAAAAAGGCTGGTTCAAGGAAGCCGGCGTTGTCACCGACCTGGTCTGGTTCGATTATTCGGCTTCTCTCGACGCGTTTTCTGCCGGCAAGATCGACGGCGTTACCGTGGTTCCGACCGACGCCTTGGTGCTCGGAGCGTCCGGCAACAAGAGTAAGTTGATCGCGATCACGGATTACAGCGATGGCAATGACAAAATCATCGGGGAACCGGGCATTGATTCGATCGCGGCGCTCAAGGGGAAGAAAGTCGCGGTTGAGTTCACCCTGGTCGATCACCTGCTCCTTCTGCAGGCGCTCAAGGTCAACGGCATGTCGCAATCGGACGTCGTCCTGGTTAACACCCCAACCAATAACACGCCCCAGGTCCTGGGGTCCAGGCAGGTCGCGGCGGTTGCGGCCTGGTACCCGGTTGCAGGGCAAGCGCTGAAGCAGGTGCCGGGATCAAAGCCGCTATTTACGAGTCACGAAGCGCCGGGATTGATCTACGACGTGATCGCCGTCAGCCCGACGAGTTATGCGCAGCACAAGGCTGACTGGGCGAAAATCGTAAAAGTTTTCTACCGCTGCGTTGACTACCTTCAGAGCCCGGCAACGCACGATGACGCCATCAAGATCATGGCTGCCCGGGTTGGGGCCGACCCTGCCGAATACGCGAAAAACCTTCCCGGAACCCATTTCATGACCATACCGGAAGCCAAGAAGGCGTTTACGAAGGGGCCCGGGCTGGACTCAATTTACGGGTCGATGGAGAACGGAAACAGGTTTAACCTGGACAACAAGGTCTACCAGCAAACGCAAAATCCCGCGAGTTACCTGGCGCCCACCATTACCAACGAGTTGTGAGCCGGCGAACGGAAGGATCAAGGAAGGATCAAGGAGGGCGACGATGGCGAATCACGACCGGCTCGGCTTGAAAGAACCGCTTTCGGAACGCACGCAGGTATTCCTTACCTTTCTCTCATTTGCGGTTCCGGTCCTGGTCTGGTGCGCAGTCAGTTACATCCCGTGGCTCTGGCATCCGGTGGTCAAAGTCACGAACATAGGCTCCGTCGACTATTTCGTGGAAGGAATGGAAGTTCCCTGTGCGGAATTCGATCAGCAGGCGGCGAAGGCGAAGGCGGAAGGGGGCGATCCGCCGCAAGGTGACCGGGTGAACCCGGCTTACCTGCCGGCGCCGCACGAGGTGGTGCGCGCCTTTTACACGGCGTTCACGACGCCGCCCCGTTTACCGAACGAGCCGTGGCTGCACCAAAGCCTTGGGCACAGCATCCGGACGATCCTGCTCGGATTCCTGATTTCGTCCGTGATCGGGGTGCCGTTGGGGATCCTGTGCGGTGCGTACCGCTTTTTTTCACGGCTGCAGGAACCATTCATTGAATTCTTCCGGTACCTGCCTGCACCTGCTTTCGGCGCGCTCTGCGTCGCAGTTTTGGGAATTGAGGACGGGCCAAAGATCGCGATCATCTTTATCGGCACGTTTTTCCAGCAGGTGCTGGTGATTGCCAACACGGTGCGCAAGGTAGATCCTACCTTGATCGAGGCCGCGCAAACCCTGGGCGCGAAAGGCGGGCAACTGGTCACCCAGGTGATCGTCCCCGCGACGATCACGGACATTTATACCGACATGCGCATCCTGCTCGGTTGGGCGTGGACTTACCTGATCGTCGCCGAGGTAGTCGGAACGATGTCAGGGATCACCTTCTTCATCAACCAGCAGGCGCGCTACCGGAATTTCGACAACGTTTACGCGGCGATCATGATGATCGGCATCATCGGGCTGACGAGCGATTTCCTCCTGGCCTGGCTCGGGACCAAGCTCTTTCCCTGGAAACGGCGGCGTTCCGCGGCGGCCGGGCGGTCCCGCTGGTGGGCCAGGCTCTGGCCCAAGGCGGTTCCCGTGCCGGATACTCCCTGATCCCCGGCACGGGGCACTTGCGTATGCGTCCACAACACTCCGGCTATGTCGTTGAGCGATCTTGAACTGCCTGATTATCGCGCCCAGTCGCCTGAGGTGGCGGCGCGGTTCGCGCGGATCCGGGAACGGCCCGTAATCCTGAGCGTCCGGGACCTGTGCAAATCGTTTGCGGCGGACGACCGGACCCACGTGGTCCTTGACCGGGTGTCGCTGGACATTCACCGGCGCGAATTCATTTGCGTCATCGGGCCCTCCGGGTGCGGCAAGTCGACTTTTCTTCGCATCGTGGCCGGGCTGGATCGGGCGACCGGCGGCGACGTGCTGCTGGACGGCAGGCCCGTCTTCGGCCCCGGGCCGGACCGCGGCATGGTTTTCCAGGGCTACACCCTTTTTCCCTGGCTTACCGTCAAGCAGAACGTCATGTTCGGCTTGCGCATGAGCGGCAAACCGACGCAAACCCAGCAAGGGGAAGCCAGCCAGTGGCTCGAGATGGTGGGTCTGAGTAAGTTTGAGAAATCCTACCCGCACGAACTATCCGGCGGGATGAAACAGCGGGTCGCAATCGCTCGCGCGCTTGCGAACGAACCGCGCATCCTGATCATGGACGAACCGTTCGGAGCGCTTGACGCGCAGACGCGCGCCCAGATGCAGGGCTACCTTCTCCAGATCTGGAAACAAGTCGACGTGACTATCCTTTTTATCACGCATGACCTGGATGAAGCGGTCTACCTGTCCGATCGCATCCTCGTGATGGGGAGCAATCCGGGCCGGGTGCTCGAGTTTCTTGAAAATCCCGTTCCGCGCCCCCATACGCCGGCGCAGTTCGTGACGCCGGCATTTCTGTCGCTTAAAGCCCGTTTGGAGCACCTCATCCATCCACCGGTGCAAGTTGCGGAGGACAAACTACCACTCGTGAAACTTACCCTGGCGGGCGATGACGTCGAGTAATACGGAGTGCGGATCGAATGGACAACCTACACCCGACGAGAAGCTTGGTTGGTCTGATATCCGTATGAAAGAGATCTCCGTAAACGATGCCAGCGCAAAGCGCGGCACCGGCTCCGTCCGGCGCGTGAGCATCTCACTGCCTGAGGACGTCTTTCGCGAGCTGGACGAACTGGTGGCGGACCGGGGCCTGGAGAACCGTTCGAAAGCGATCGCCGAGATGATTTCCCATTTTGCCCTGAAACGCCGTGAGGCGCAGGGGGACGGCATCATGGCGGGGATGATTTCCCTGGTTTACGACGCCTCGAAAGGCAACCTTGTTCAACAGTTGTTCGAACTTGAACGCCGGTACCTGAAAGAGGTGATCAGCTCGATGCACGTCCAGCTCGAGGAGAATCATCGGATGGAAGTCATGATCGTCCAGGGTCCCGTTGACACCCTGAAGCGAATCACCAACCATATCATCGCCTGCACGGGGGTGATCTCATGCAAGCTGACCCTGGTTCAGCCGCTGATTCCGCAGGTCCACTTTGCCGGTGGCCGGAGCGAGCGTGCCGTTCCGGTGTGAGACCGGCGCCGCCTTTGGTTTTGCGTTATGACAAGCACTTCAACTCCCACAAACGTGCGTCCGTTGTTTACGGAAGGCATTCCCGGGGGCGCCATGTGGTCCATGCGCATCCCCCGTCACCGTCTCGTCCGGCTGACGGCCCTTGATGCCGGGGCAAATGTTTCCGCCCTCTTCTACAACGCGTTACATCCGCTTGACCGGCTCAACCTTCCGGACACGCTCAAGGCGCTGCATACGGCGAAGCTAACCAGGGGCCACATTCTGATGACCGACATGGGCCATGCGCTCGCGTCCATCACGGCCGATTCGCTCGGCTGGCATGACCCGCTCGGCGGCCACATCAATGCGGCCCAGGTCGCGGCGAAGTTCGGCCTGCATAACTACCAGCGGTACCGGAATGATTTTTACCGCAACGCGCGTGACAACTTCCTCATCGAACTCTCCAAGTACGGGCTTGGCCTGCCCGACATCGTGGCGAACGTCAATTTCTTCAGCAAAATCGTCGTCGGGGACGATGGCCGGATGCAGCTGATTCCCGATCATTGCCCGGCCGGGGCGAGTATCGACCTGCGCACCGACATGGACGTGCTTTTCCTCCTGGCCAACTGCCCGCACCCCCTGACCGTTGCCGGTGATTACCCTCGCGTGCGCGTCCAGATCGAAATCTTTCCGTGCGACCCGCCCGGGCCGGACGACTACTGCCGCAACTTTCGTCCGGAATGCGGCCGGACGCTCGCCCTGACCGAACGACTCTATCTATGAGCACCCTCGTCTACACCGAAAGTAAACTCGTTCCTGAGGACGCGGTCTACCGGGAAACCATTCCCGCGGGGGACGGCTGGTTCCACCCGGTGAAGGCCGGTCAGAGTCTGCGCATCGTCGACCTGGAGGGAAATCAGGCTGCGGACACCTTCTTTTTCAACGAACACGATCCAACTGAGCGTTACAGCGCGCAGGACACAATCCGTGAGCAGGCATCAATCTACCTGACAACCGGCACCAAACTGATGTCTAACTTGTGCAACGTGATGCTTACGATCACGGCTGACACCTGCGGGCGTCACGACACGCTCGGGGGCGCCTGCGCGGCCGAGAGCAACATGGTCCGCTATTCATTGGATAAGCGCTTTATGCACGCCTGCCGGGACACCTTCCTGCTCCAGATGGCGCGTTCGGGTCTGCCGGTAGGCAAACGCGATCTGGCGCATAACATTAACTTCTTCATGAACGTTCCGGTGACTCCGGAAGGCGGATTGAAGTTCGACGACGGTGTTTCCGAACCCGGAAAATACGTTGAGATGAAGGCGGAGATGGACGTGCTTTGCCTGATTTCGAACTGCCCGCAGCTGAACAATCCATGCAACGCCTACAACCCGACGCCTATTCAGGTGCTGATCTGGACCCCTTGAGATCAAGGAAGACGATCGTCGCACGGCCGTTGGAAACCGCCCATGATTACACGATTTAAATGCTCGGTGCGAGTTACATCTACGGATAGTCTGCAGGCCGTCTTCCGCTCCTTCAGGGCGCAAAACGGCTTTGGAGCTGCCCGTGCCAGGAAGCTTCATTCGCCCCACGCGGTTATGTCTCAATCGGACCTGACCGGAACCTAACCAGCCTTACGTCATGTTTTCGAAGGTCCTGATCGCCAACCGGGGGGAGATCGCCCTGCGGATTCTGCGCACCCTGCGCAAACTCGACGTCCGCGGCGCGACGATACACTCTGAAGCCGAGCCGCTTGCGCCCTGGGTCCGCGAGGCTGATGAAAGTTACTGCGTCGGCCCCGGGCCCGCGCGCGACAGTTACATCAGCATCCCGGCGGTTCTTAAAGCGATTCAGGACTCCGGGGCGCAAGCGGTGCACCCCGGGTATGGATTTCTCAGCGAGAACCCTGATTTTGCCGAGGCGTGCACCTCGGCGGGAATCGCGTTTCTGGGGCCGGCGCCTGAGCAGATCCGCCTGTTCGGCCTTAAACATACCGCGCGCGATCTGGCTTCGAGGAGCGGCGCGCCCTTGCTGCCGGGCACGGACCTGGTCACGTCGGCGGACGAAGCCGTGGAGCGCGCCCGGACGATCGGATTTCCGGTGATGTTGAAGTCGACGGCGGGCGGCGGCGGCATCGGGATGCAGGTCTGCGAAGGTGAGGCAGAGTTACGCGACGCCTTTGATCGCGTGCGCCGGTTAGGGCAATCGAATTTCGGGAATGCCGGCGCGTTCGTGGAGAAATTCGTGGCGCGAGCCCGGCACGTGGAGGTGCAGATCTTCGGTGACGGGACGGGCCGCGTCCTGGCGCTGGGGGTGCGGGATTGTTCCCTGCAGCGGCGCAACCAGAAGGTTGTCGAGGAGACTCCTGCGCCTAACCTGCCCGAAGGGGTTGCGAGACAGTTGATGGCGGACGCGGTAGGTCTGGCGGCCTCGGTAAATTACCGGTCTGCCGGAACGGTGGAGTTCCTGTACGACACGACCGCACGGCAGCACTACTTTCTCGAAGTTAACACCCGCCTTCAGGTTGAGCATTGCGTGACCGAAGAGGTCATGGGGGTTGATCTGGTCGAATGGATGGTGCGCCTGGGGGCGGGGGACCCCGGTTTCTGGCCGGACAAACCCCTGGTTCCAGCCGGCCATTCCATGCAGGCGCGAATCTACGGGGAAGATCCGGGCAGAAATTTCCAGCCTTCGCCCGGAGAACTGACGGAGGTCGCCTTTCCGGCGAACTGCCGGGTCGACGCCTGGGTCGAATCCGGAACGGTTGTGTCTCCGTTTTACGATCCGATGCTGGCGAAGATCATCGTGCATGGTTCTGACCGCGAGGCCGCGGTGGAACGTCTCCGGCGCGCGCTGGCCGAGACCCGGTTGGCCGGAATTGTCACCAACCTGGAATACCTGCGCGAGGTCACGGCCGAACCCTTCTTTACGGAAGGCAAAGTCATCACGCGCAGCCTGGCCGATTTCCATTACCATCCGCCCACGGTCCGGGTAATTGCGCCCGGTACGTTTACGACCATCCAGGATTACCCGGGCCGCATCGGGTACTGGGAGGTAGGAGTTCCTCCGTCGGGCCCGATGGACGACTATGCGTTCCGGCTTGCCAACCGGATCGCCGGCAACGACGAGGGCGCCCCGGCGCTCGAGTGCACGGTGACCGGTCCGTCGCTTCATTTTGATGCCGGCACCACCATTTGCGTGGCGGGCGCCGACATGAGGCCGGAGGTGGACGGCGCGCCGGTCCCGCTCTGGCAACCCGTGCCGGTGCGCGCCGGGCAAGAACTTGAGCTGATCAGCATCACGGGGGAGGGGTGCCGGACCTACATCGCCTTTCGGGGCGGCCTGGACGTACCGCTCTACCTTGGAAGCTGCGCCACGTTCACCCTCGGCCAATTCGGCGGGCACGGCGGGCGCGTGCTGCACGCGGGCGACCTGCTCTACCTTCGGAAGGAAGGACCGAGGCTGCCGCCGGCCGGTGTACCGGATCCTTCGAGCGTCCGGATCCCGGTCTATACGAACCGCTGGGAAATCAAGGTGATCTATGGTCCCCACGGGGCGCCCGATTTTTTCACCCCGGGCGATATCGACACGTTTTTTTCAACCGATTGGGTCATTCATTACAACTCATCCCGGACCGGGGTACGCCTGATCGGGCCGAAACCGGTCTGGGCGCGTCCGGATGGGGGCGAGGCCGGGTTACACCCGTCTAACATCCACGACAATGCCTACGCGATCGGCACGGTCGACTTCACGGGCGATATGCCGATCATCCTGGGTCCGGACGGGCCGAGCCTCGGCGGGTTCGTCTGTCCGGTGACCATTCGATCGGACGAGCTTTGGAAGGTGGGACAGCTCCGGCCGGGCGACAAGGTGCGTTTTGTGCTGACGGATGCGCAGGGAGACCGGCAGGACGGCGTACCGGATTCGGCGATTTTGCGCGCGCCGGAGTTACCGCCGGACCTGCCCCGGGTGGTTTACCGGCCCTGCGGCGACTCCAACCTCCTCGTTGAGTACGGTCCGCTGGAACTCGATCTCGGCCTGCGCCTGCGCGCTCACGCGTTGATGACGTGGCTGAGGGAACGGCAAATTCCCGGGATCATCGATCTGACGCCGGGTGTGCGCTCGCTCCAGGTGCACTTCGACCGGCGACGGTGGTCTTTGGAAAGCATGGCCGATCTCCTTGCGGAAGCTGAAAAGCAACTGCCCGACATGGAACACCTCGAGGTTCCGTCGCGGATCGTCCGCCTCCCCCTCTCGTGGGATGATCCCGCGACGCGGCTGGCCATTGAGAAATACATGCAGTCGGTGCGTAAAGATGCGCCGTGGTGCCCGAGCAACATCGAGTTTATCCGGCGCATCAACGGCCTGGAATCGATCGACGACGTCCGTGAAATCGTTTTCAACGCCAGCTATCTGGTGCTGGGTCTGGGAGACGTCTACCTGGGAGCGCCGGTCGCGACTCCGGTCGACCCGCGTCACCGCCTGGTGACGACCAAGTACAATCCGGCCCGGACCTGGACGCCGGAAAACGCGGTTGGCATCGGAGGCGCTTACCTGTGCGTTTACGGGATGGAGGGTCCGGGAGGATACCAGTTTGTCGGGCGAACCATCCAGATGTGGAACCGCTACCGCGTGACCCCGGTCTTTTCCGAACCGTGGCTCCTTCGTCATTTTGATCAGATAAAATTTTATCCGGTCACCGCCGACAAGTTGCTGCGGGCGAGGGAGCAGTTTCCTTACGGGCGTTACCCGTTGCAGATAACGGAAACCACCTTCCGTTTGTCTGAGTACCGCAAATTTCTGGCGACCATCGCCGGCGACGCCGTACGGTTCAAGACCCGGCAGCAAGCCGCCTTTACGGCGGAGCGCGAGCGCTGGGCCGGTTTGCCCGTGGCCTACGAGGCCGAGGCGCAGACGGCCCCTTCGCCAGGCAGTGAAGGGGAGTTGCTCGAGGGGGCAACGGCCGTGGACTCGCCCGTCACGGCGAACGTGTGGAAGTGCGAGGTGCAAGCCGGCGACCGCGTCGCCAAAGGACAGACGCTCATCATTCTCGAAGCGATGAAAATGGAGATCGGCGTGGCGGCGCCCTGCGACGGCGCGGTGGCGGCCGTGACGTGCAAGCCCGGACAGATGGTCATGCCCGGCCAACGCCTGGCGGTCATCGCTCGGGAGATTGAAAACTGAAGCCGACTGGTCATGAAACTGGCGATCCCGGCTTTACTGGAAGGCTACCGCAACAGGGCGTTCACCCCCGAAGATGTGGTCGGCGAGGTTTACCGGCGCCTTGCGGAGCAGAGCGACGGGGCGATCTGGATTTCCGTCGTACCGCGCGAACAGGCGCTGGAACGGGCCAGGGCGCTGGGGAACGCTTCGCCGGACTTGCCCCTGTACGGGGTCCCGTTTGCGATTAAGGACAACATCGATTTCGTCGACTTGCCGACGACCGCAGCCTGTCCGGATTTCGCTTACCGGCCTGAAGGTTCCGCCCGGTGCGTCAGTGACCTGCTCGCCGCCGGGGCGATCCCGATCGGGAAAACCAATCTTGACCAGTTTGCCGCCGGATTGGTGGGGGCACGCTCGCCGTATGGGATACCGCGTTCGGTGTTTGACTCCTCCCTGATCAGCGGAGGCTCGAGTTCCGGGTCAGCCGTTGCCGTCGCGGCAGATCTCTGCGCATTCGCACTCGGCACCGATACGGCAGGGTCCGGGCGCGTTCCCGCGGCTTTCAACGAATTAACGGGCCTGAAACCGACGCGGGGCCGGGTCTCGACCGCGGGCGTGGTGCCCGCGTGCCGTTCACTGGATTGCGTCTCGATTTTTACCAGGACCGCGGCCGAAGCGGAGGCGGTCTTTGCCGTCATCGATCGATTCGATCCCAACGACCCTTACTCGCGTCAACGTCGCGCGCCCGCGGTCCCGGCTTCCTTTCCCCCGCGCGTGGGCATTCCTGCGCAGCCCGAGTTTTTCGGGAACAAGCCGTACCGGACGGCCTTTGAAGCCGCGGTTGAACGGGTGCGCTTTCTGGGATGGAACATCAGCGAGATCGATTTTACCCCGTTCCGCGAAGTTGCGGAATTGCTCTACGGGGGCCCGTGGGTGGCCGAGCGCGTGGCGGCGATCCGGCGGTTTTTCGAGACCCGACCGGAATCACTTCATCCGGTTACCCGCGCCATTTTACAGAACGAGCAAAAATACAATGCCGTGGACGTATTTGCGGCTTTTGACCGCTTGGCCGCGTTACGGCGGGCGACTCTGCCGGTTTGGGATCGTATCGATGCGATGCTGTTGCCGACGGCGCCGGGCCACTACCGGGTTGAGGATGTGCTGGACGATCCGGTCGGCCTCAACACCCGCCTCGGTTACTATACGAACTTCGTCAACCTGCTCGACCTTTGTGCCCTGGCGGTCCCCGCGGGCCGGACATCGGACGGATTGCCTTTCGGGATCACCTGGGTAGCGCCGGCCTGGCAGGACGAGGCCCTCGGGCGAATCGGCAAGGCGTGGCTCGGCGAACCTGTTCCCGACAGCGGCGCCGGAGGAGGGGTCGAACTGGCGGTCGTCGGGGCGCACCTGCGTGGTCTACCCCTGCACCGCGAACTTCAGGAACTCGATGCCCGTTTTGTGGAGAAGACCCGGACGGCGCCGTTATACCGTCTCTATGCGCTGCCGGGCACCACGCCGCCCAAACCGGGTTTGGTACGTGCCGAGGCCGGAACTGCGGTCGAGGTCGAAGTCTACCGGCTTTCCCACGACGCCTTCGGCCGGTTTGTAGGCCGGGTCCCGGCGCCGCTTGCGATCGGCACCGTTTTTCTGGCCGCGGGCCGGGGGGTCAAAGGTTTTCTTTGCGAGTCGGTCGCGGTTTCCAATGCGACGGACATTTCCCACTACGGTGGGTGGCGCAACTATGTTGAGGGATCGTGACCGCGGCGTCCCGACGCCGGCCGTCGTCCCCGGCCGATGGACCGGTGATCCTTGTTGCATCAGCCATCACCCCTCGGCTATGGTCAGTTCTGCCGGTTGCGGCTCCTCTTTGCATTTGAAGGAATCCAACCCTGATCTGTGAACGTAAACCGGCCGCAGGCCCGCTTCCTCCCATGATAACCAATACCACTGCTCCCCGAAAACCCTGGTACCGGATCCTTTACGTCCAGGTGTTGGTAGCTGTCGCCCTTGGCATCGTGATCGGGTATTTGTTTCCCGGATTAGGCAAGAATCTCAAGCCGCTCGGCGACGGGTTTGTCAAACTGGTGAAGATGATCATTGCGCCGATCATCTTCTGCACGGTCGTGCACGGAATTGCTTCGATGAGCGACCTGAAACGGCTGGGACGGGTAGGATTCCGGGCGCTGCTCTACTTTGAAGTTGTCTCGACGTTTGCACTCATCCTCGGGTTGATCATCGTGAACCTCCTGCAACCCGGGGCCGGATTTAACATCGACGTCAAGACGCTGGATCCGAAGGTGAGCCAGACCTACGCGCAGCAGGCCCATTCTTTAAACCCCACGGATTTTCTCCTGAACGTCATTCCTAACTCTTTTTTCGAGGGCCTGGTTCACGGCGACATCCTGCAGGTGCTTTTTATCGCGATTCTGTCGGGGTTCGCGATCTCGTTCATGGGCGCGAAGGGCCAGCCGATTCTTCATGTCATCGAGCAGGCTTCCGAAATCTTTTTCAGGATCATGGGAATGATCGTGAAGGTGGCGCCGCTCGGCGCGTTCGGTGCGATGGCGTTCACGGTTGGGAGCTACGGCCTGGCTGCGCTGGACAAGCTGGTGATGTTGATGCTCTGCTTCTACCTGACTTCGATTATCTTTGTGATAGTCGTATTGGGACCGATCACCTGGTTAAACGGGTTTTCGATTTTTTCGTACCTGAATTATATCAAGGAGGAACTGCTGCTGGTGCTCGGGACGAGTTCCTCGGAAGCCGCCCTGCCGGGTATGCTGGCCAAAATGCGCAGAGCCGGTTGCGCGGAGTCGACGGTTGGGCTGGTCATCCCCGCCGGGTACAGCTTCAATCTCGACGGCACGAACATATACATGACGATGGCGGCGATGTTCCTTGCCCAGGCGACGAACACGCACCTTGACCTGGGCCAGCAGATCAGTTTGCTGGTCGTTGCGATGCTCTCCTCGAAAGGGGCCACCGGGGTAACCGGCGCGGGTTTTATCACCCTGGCCGCTACCCTGGCGATCGTTCCGTCGGTTCCGATCCAGTCGCTTGCGCTGATCGTCGGGATTGACCGGTTCATGAGCGAATGCCGCGCGTTGACCAACCTGGTCGGGAACGGAGTCGCGACCCTGGTGATCAGCCGGTGGGAAAAGGAGATTTCGGCCGAGGAACTCAGGGCCAACCTGCGGCATCCGACGACGCTGGTGAGCTTGGCGGCGGAAGAGCAGCCGGTGGAAGAAGCAGCCCCGACAAACGTCCGGAGCCATTAGGACTGGAACGAGGTGCTGTAGACTTTTACTCGGCACAAAGGGACTCGCAGAGCGAGGCTGCGCGTTTGAGCGGGACGCTTCCCGCTTGCCTTCAACACCGGCCGGGCCCTGGACGCACCCCTTGCCGCAGCGACGCACTCGGCCGTGGCGCCCGCAGGCCCATTCTCGTCCGTCCCGTCACGGGCGACGAAAAGACGGTTGTGATTCACCGCATTTTCCCCTAATCTTACCTATATGGCGGCTGAACGTCCCCTTTGCCTCG
Source organism: Verrucomicrobiota bacterium (assembly GCA_019247695.1). Taxonomy (NCBI): domain Bacteria; kingdom Pseudomonadati; phylum Verrucomicrobiota; species Verrucomicrobiota bacterium. Next base: position 17,282 of record JAFBAP010000117.1, read on the forward strand.
TGATGATGCCTTTCGGTATCAAAAAGGACGCAGCGACTTCGGCCGAAATCAATTTCGACTTTATCTACCATCAGGCAATCCGACCGGCAATCAACGCTGCGGACATGGAGCCGGTCCGGGCCGATGAAGAACGCGTAGGATGGCTTATTCACAGGCAGACGTTTGAGCGGTTGCTGCTCTGTGACTATGCAATTGCTGATCTGACGACCGGTAATCCGAACGTCTACTACGAATTAGGTGTACGGCATGCAACCCGTCCGAGGACAACATTGGCAGTCTTCGCCGAGTATCAGAATCCGCCTTTTGATGTCAACCTACTGCGAGCCCTGTCTTACCGGCTCGGTGAAGGCAACCGTTTCGGTCCGCGCGAGGCGGCCGAACTAACGAGCAATCTTATCCGACGTCTTAGGGAATTGCGAGAACTCGCCGGCAACGGCCCGGTCGACAGCCCATTGTTTCAGTTGATGACGGGCTATAAGGGACCGGATACGGCTTTTCTTAACACACACGTCTCTCGCGAGCGGGAAGTCCATTCGGCGAGGCTGAAAGGTGACCTCGCCAGAGCGCGTGAACTCGGCGATGCGCATGCTGTTGAGCGGATCGAGTCGGCACTTGGTGAGTTTTATGCCGTCGATCCTGGTCTGGTAGTTGATCTGTTTTTGACCTGGCGAGCACTCTCAGAGTGGGACCGTATGATTTCGCTTTATGAGCGGTTGCCTCCGGCCCTGAAACGCTCCATGACGATCCGTGTACAATTCGGGTTTGCGCTCAACCGGGCAAACCGGACGAATGAAGCGCTTAAAGTTCTCGAGATGGTTGTGCAGGAGCAGGGCCCCAGCTCCGAGACACTTGGGCTGATCGGACGTATTTACAAAGACCGGTGGCTTGAAGCGAGCAGTCAGGCGCAGATCAGGACGGCGTTGATATACCTGGACAAGGCAATCGCATCTTACATCTCGGGATTTGAAGTTGATCCAAGGGACGCATATCCCGGTATAAATGCGGTAACTCTCCTGGATATCAAGGGTGATGAGGAATCGCTCCAAAAGAAACGGGACCTGCTTCCGGTTGTCAAATTCGCGGTGGAACGGCGGCTCAAGCATACCAGGCTCATCTACTGGGATTATGCTACCTTGCTGGAGCTCGCGGTCTTACAAGAGAATGAGGACGATGCGTTCCAATATCTGTCAGACGCGTTGGCCGGTGTGCGCGAGCCTTGGGAGGCTGAAACCACGGCCAATAACCTGCGCCTCATCTTCGAATCGAGAGAAGAACGGAATGCTTCCCAGCCATGGCTTGGTATTATCATCCGCCAGCTTGAGGAAAGGAGTAAGACCGCTGCGATGGCGTGACTTCGTGCTATGCCTACGATCGCTCAAGTGATTCTGCAGATGGAGCAATACTTCAGGTCGAAACAGACGACGCAAACCCAGCTGGCGGAACTACGGCCGGAAAATTTCTTCGATTCGACAGCCTACGATAGCCAAAAGCGTGCCTTGGAAGACAGGCTCCGGAGTGACCAAAGGAACCTGGAACAGACGCTCGAGCAGTTTGACCGTTTTCCGCCGCGTCATCACATGCGTCACCAGGCAAAGTTGTCGGACTTACATCAAGCCGGCAACTACGAGGCTTCGGTGTTCATCATGACTAAGTTTCCCGATAAAGGGAGTCCGGAGGCGGATCGGCTCACGCAGATTATCGAGACGGTGAAGAAGGCTATCAAAGCGAGCGGTTATGTGCCAAGAATCGCGCAAGGCCCTAAATACTACCGCTGGCTGTGGGACAATGTGGAATTGTATCTGCTCGGGTGCGCACGTGGGGTCGCAATTGTCGAGGCCAGATATTTGCCCGAGCTTAATCCGAATGTCGCGCTTGAGTGGGGCTGGATGGTTGGGATGGGCCGCGAAGTCCTTTTTTTGCGGGAGTCGAGCTTTAAACACGACCGCGCGGACTGGGCGGGCCTGCTGAGCAGCTCATTCGACTGGGACGACTACGAGCCGGCTATTTCCACCGCGATCGCGGAATTCCTGCCCGGCCAGAGATGAGCACCCGCGACGCCTTCTCGAAAGGATATGGGGCGAGCCGCCGGTCCTTTTCGAAGCCGGGTCAATGGTGGGACAAGCCAGGACCGCTTGCCAAAAAGAATTTCCGAACAGGCCGGTGGCGCTTTCGGGAAATCCGGGGCCGCGCAAGGACCAACCGCCCCGCCGAGTCAACGATCGGTGCAACCGGTTTGTAAACCGGTACAACATGTCAAACAAGTGTCCTGACAACGGCGGGCCATCCGTCATATGCTGAAACAGCAAATGGCATGAGCAGCGTACGAGTACTGGTTGGAACAAGAAAAGGAGCATTTATCCTGACCGCCGACGGCACGCGCGACCGGTGGGAAATCAGCGGACCGCACTTCGCGGGGTGGGAGATATATCACGTGAAAGGCTCGCCCGCCGAGCCGGCGCGGCTCTACGCGTCGCAGACCAGCGGCTGGTTCGGCCAGGTTATCCAGCGCTCGGAGGACGGCGGCAAAACCTGGGAGGCTGCCGGCAGTGATTTCAGGTATGACGGGACTCCCGGCACTCACAAGTGGTACGACGGCACGCAACATCCGTGGGAGTTCAAGCGGGTCTGGCACCTCGAGCCTTCGCGGACGGATCCGGATACCGTGTACGCCGGCGCGGAGGACGCGGCGCTGTTCAAGACGACCGACGGCGGCCGCAGCTGGGAGGAGCTCCCGGCCTTACGCACCGCCAAAGGTCACCTCTGGCAGCCGGGGGCAGGGGGCATGTGCCTGCACACGATCATTCTGGATCGCGAACGCGCCGGGCGGATCTTTGTTGCCATTTCCGCAGCAGGCGCCTTCCGCAGCGATGATGACGCAAAGACCTGGAAGCCGGTGAATTGCGGGCTCAAGTCCCCCTGGGAATTGCCGGATCCGGATGCCGAAGTCGGGCACTGCGTCCACCGCATCGCGATGCATCCCTCTCGCCCTGACGTTTTGTTCATGCAAAAGCACTGGGACGTGTTGCGTACGGACAACGCCGGCGAAAGTTGGCACGAGGTCAGCGGCAATCTGCCGTCGGACTTCGGGTTTCCCATCGACGTCCACACGCACGAGCCCGAGACGATCTATGTCGTTCCGATCAAGAGCGATTCAGAGCATTTTCCGCCCGAGGGGAAACTGCGAGTGTACCGCAGCCGGACGGGCGGAAACGATTGGGAAGCGCTGACGAGAGGTCTGCCGCAGAGGGACTGTTACGTAAACGTCCTGCGCGACGCGATGGCCGTTGACTCCCTGGAGCCGTGCGGCGTGTATTTCGGAACGACGGGCGGGCAGGTTTATGTATCGCCTGACAGCGGCGACACATGGGCCCCCATCGTGCACGATCTGCCGGCGGTTCTGTCTGTCGAGGTGCAGACCTTATCATGATCAGGGTGGTGCTTCCGTATCACCTGCGCACGTTGGTGCGGTTGGAAGGCGAGGTGCAGCTTGAGGTTGAAGGGGTGACAACGTTGCACTCGGTGCTCGACGCCCTCGAAACGCGGTACCCGGTGCTGCGCGGGACGATCCGTGACCGGGTCACGTTGCGTCGCAGGCCGTTTGTTCGATTCTATGCCTGTAAACAGGACTTATCCCACGAACCGCCGGATAGAAAGCTGCCGGAGCAAGTGGTGAGCAGTGCCGAGCCGCTGCTCATCATCGGAGCGATGGCGGGAGGTTGAGAGGCGTAATCATTCGCGGGAGATGCACGCGCCGGTGGCGCTGGATTTGCCGAAGCGGTGGCAGAACCCGGGAGCGACGCCCTCTGCCGCCCTTTCAGGGTTCGTCATGATTTTACGGTTTCCCAGGGTAAACCCTGGGCTATGTTCCCGCGCTCCTTCGGGGCTGAAAGCGGCCCGGAGGTTCGGCCGCTTTCGCCCGTCACGATGAAAAACGCTCACCGGCCTCAAGCATTAAAGTCCCCGGATAATACCATTCCGGCGGCCGTGGAGGTAAAAATTTTGTCCCGGCCCGTTGGGCCTAAGACAAAATTTTACCTCGATGGCCATCTAAACGGCATAACGCCAACGAATGCACAGGGCGAAGCTTCCGGATGCTCAGGCGTTATTTGCAGCGCTATCCTTGGCGGCCTGGGGAGAGGTTCGTTTGCGTCTGCGCCGTTCGACCACGAACAAGGTGATATAATACGTCATGATTGAGATCGGGATCGCCAGGATGAATGATCCGACCAGTAACGGGCGGCCCACGGTCAGGAACGTGGACCAGTGCAGCCAGACCGACGGCCTGGCGTGCACCAGGTGCAGGCGCGGCGGCAGTTGGTGAGGATTGCTGAGGAGCCAGTAGCCGACTTCGTATTCCCAGCGCAGCAACAGCGGGACAACCGGCAGGATAACGTCGTGGAGCGTCACCCCGACCGCCGCAGCGATCAGGTTGCTTCCCAGTAGGCGCGCCAAAGCGAGCGCCAGGAGGGTCTTCAAGCCCCACAACGGGCTGAGTCCGAAAAACATACCCACCCCCATGCCCATCGCGATCGCGTGGGGCGTATCCTTCAAGCTCAGCAGCCGTCTGGCCTGTTCGCGGAGGCCTGTAATCGGATTTGTTTTCATAGCGCTCGCCAAAATTCGTTTCGAACCAAAGGCGGTTTCGGCCGTGCACCGATGGGAACGCAACCGCTCCCCCCCTGGAAAAGGTCAAACTTGATGCTGTAAACGAGAGACTGAGCAATTTAGGCTCGAAGCGGAACCCGGTTTGCAGCGCACCCCTTTTTGCATCGTTTGTTGCCGGGCAAATGCTTAAATGAACGGAATGCGGCAAATTGACTATGATCAGGTTATCCCCTTCGGTGTTGCAACAGATTCTGGTTCTTAATCCGGTCAAGGATAATCAGCGGATCATGTTTCTCAGTTGCCGGTGTGACTTCCCGTTTGACACCACCCGGGCTCTCGAACTTGCCCTGTTTCGCACCTTTGTGGTGCCGAGCATCGGAGGGTTACTCGACCGGACCGGTGAGTTCGGAAGGCGCACCCAGAAGCGGTATGATGACACGGATCTGATCCTCAGCGAGATCATCGAGCACGGCTATGAAAGCGAGCGTGGCACGCGCGCGATTGCCCGGATGAATGAGCTTCATGGGCATTTCAGGATATCGAACGCTGATTTTCTCTACGTTCTCTCGACGTTTGTTTTTGAACCGATCCGATGGAACGCGCAATTCGGCTGGCGCCGGTTGTGCCGGCAGGAACGCCTGGCGATGTTTTATTTCTGGCGCGAGGTCGGCCGGCGCATGCACATCCGGGATTTGCCTGCCGACTACGCTCAGTTCGACGCGCTCAATCGGGCGTACGAGGCCGAGCATTTCCGCTCAAATGCGGCGAGCCGCCGCGTGGCCGATGCGACGCTGCGGATGTTCACCACTTGGGCGCCGCAACCCCTGCAATGGGCGGTGCCGCCGATGATACGAGCGATCATGGACCGGCCTTTACTGGACGCACTTGGGTTCAACCCCGCACCCGGGTGGGTGCGAGGTTTGGTCGAATCCGGTCTGCGGGTCCGGGGCCGGCTTGCGCATACGGTCGGCAGGGGCCGCCCGAGTTTGCGGACGGAAATGCGTCACCGGACCTATCCCAAAAGTTACGTCATCGAAGACCTTGGGCCTTCCGCTCCCGAGACGCAAGGCCGGCCAGCGGGACCGGCCGGCCCCTGAATGGACCCGGCGGAACCGTGGACGGGTTGGCGGCCGGGCCCCTCTTGTTGGCCCCACGCAGTGTGAACGCGGTTGCCGGGGTGAGCGGGTCGAGAACCAGGATTTCAGCGCACGCTTCGAACCAAGCGGCCGCGACGGCTTTCATGGCGCAGCCACGGTGCCGTCTATTTGCCGTCTATTTCCAGGCATTCTTCCCCATAGCCGGATGCAGCCGATCGGGGAGGGGCCGTGGCGCTCGCATCGGATGCGGACGACCGTTCTGAGGATGCGACCTCGCCAAAGCCGCAACGAGCATCGTGCCGCCGATTGGCCGGCCCGCCTCCGGTCGCTCAACCAGTGGGGTGAGCCTCGCCGTCTCGACCGGCGGCCGGTTTAGAAAACCAGCGGTCCAGACCACGACCGCACAGGGCCAGACGGCGCCTCGAAAAAGCAGGGGTAAGATTCGCATGGGGACGGAACGGTTGCGACTCGGCAGAACTTCGGGATTTGATAGAACTACTTTCGCTAACGAACGCCCATGCGGAGGGGTTGCGCACAGGGGTTGGAGGGCGGAAGCGCGAAAACCAAGCGGAGACTAGCGAGATGCACCGGGCAACGCAACGAAAAAATAACGCGTAACAAGTAGCCGGCAAAGAAGGGAACGGCCCGGCTTGGCGCGTGTCAGCTAATCGGGCCAATGGTTCGGCGGTATAAGCGGGACTGGGCCGACTGACTTTCTGACCACGAGTTCTACCGGCAGCCGGATGGCCTCGTTGCGATTTTGCAGCAGGAGCAGGGCTGCAGTCCGGCCCTTACCACGCGCCGGCTGCCGTACGGTGGTCAGCGGCGGATCGGCCATCGCCGCGCCCGGGATATCGTCGAAACCCGTAATTGAAATGTCGCCGGGAATCTTGAAGCCGCACGCTCTGGCCGCCCCCATGACTCCGAGCGCGATGCGGTCGCTCATGCACAGGATTGCGGTAGGCTGCTTTTTTTCGTTTTCAAACAGATCCTGGGCCAGCAGATACGCCTGCTCTGCGTCGTTACGAAAGACCTCAAAGCAGCGAACGCGCTCAACGGCGACGCTGTGCTGGTCGAAAGCTTCGCGGAAGCCTCGTGCCCGTTCCCGCGTGACGGTGCAGGCGGCTTTTTCAAGTTGTGCAAAGGTAACCGGGCGGGACTGCATCCCTGCATCAATCTCCATCCCGAACACGGCGCAGCGTCGATGGCCGTGAGCCAGAACCAGGTCCGCGATTTCACGGGCACCCGGACGGTCTTCGATGCTGACGCTGGGCAAGCCGGAACGCCGTTTACCGTCCACCGTCACGATGGGCAGCGGCTTGCGAAGAACGCGCTCGAGGAAGGGGCCGGCGTCAGGGGCTGCGTAAAGGATGATGCCGTCGAGGGCGACGCTGTCCAGGGCGGAGGAGTGACCGGCATCGGCGAATCCCGGGAGGATGGTGAGGGCAACCTGGCGTTCCTGACAAACCTCGGCGATGCCTTTCATGAACTCGGCGGCATTCGGATCGGCGAAAAGATGGCTGATCGGGTCCGGGCAGCAGAGCCCGAGGGCGTGGGCTTTACCGGTCCGGAGCATGCGGCCGGAAGGGGCCGGCGCATCATAGCCGAGTTCGTTGGCGGTGCGCAGGATCCGGGAGCGCAACCCCGGCGACAGTTGGTCGGGCCGGTTAAAGGCATTTGAGACGGTCATGGCGGAGACGCCGAGGCGCGCGGCGAGCGCCTTGAGGGTCAACTTGGCCGGGGTCGCAGGGGGGATGGGACGCGTCACACAATTGCGTTTGACGATAGCCGGGTGTCATGGGAAGTAAAACGGACTTTAACGTTAAAGATAGATTATGCATGCCCCGTTTGTCCCTCCGGCTCCTTCAGCCGCGGTTGCCCGGGCCCGCCGGGCAATCGCCGCCGTCTTTTTCATCAACGGCGCCGTTATGGGTTCATGGGCGCCGCTGATCCCTTTGGTGCAGCTGAAACTGCACCTCGGCCCGGCCCAGCTCGGCCTCTGCCTTCTGGGCATGGCAGTCGGCGGGATTGCGGCCATGCCCTTGGCGGGCGGCCTGGTCAACCGGTTCGGAAGTGCTCCGGTAGTGCGGTGCTCCACGTTGGGTCTCTGCGGGGCGATTTTGCTGCCGATGGCCATGCCGGATGCCCGCCTGTTATTCCTTGCGCTGTTAGTCGTTGGAGGGGTGAACGGGGTGATGGATGTCGCGATGAATGCACACGGGATCGCCGTCGAGCAGGCTTTGGGACGACCGGTGATGTCGTCCTATCACGCCATGTACAGCCTGGGCGGGTTTACGGGTGCGCTCGGCGGCGCAGCCCTGTTGCGCGCAACGGGGCATCCGCTGGCGGAAGCGGCCACAGTGGGACTGAGCTTCGGCGCGTTCGGTCTGGTGGTTTTGAGGTTCCTCCTGGCCAGTACGGTCGATCAAGGCGCACCCGGTCACGCCGCGTTCGTTTTCCCGAAGGGGCTGGCGGTGATCCTGGGCCTGTTATGCTTTTTGGTGATGATGGCCGAAGGGTCCATGCTCGACTGGACTGCGGTCTACCTGCACCGGGTCCTCGGTGCCGACGCGAGCCTGGCCGCGCTCGGTTTTTCCGCCTTTTCGGTGGCGATGGCCACCGGCCGGTTTGCAGGCGACTGGCTCCGGCAAAGGTTCGGCGCCGCCGCATTGGTAAGTTCGAGCGCGGTTCTGGCTGCGGGCGGCTTGCTCCTGGCCGTGGCCGTTTCCGCGATTCCCGTGGCCGTTTTAGGGTTTGGTTTCTGCGGTTTAGGGCTTTCCAACGCCGTTCCGGTGCTTTTTTCGGCCGGCGGTAATTTGCCCGGGCAAAGTGCCGGTTCAGGTGTGGCGGCCGTGGCAACCCTCGGGTACGCGGGCTTCCTGGTCGGCCCGCCCCTGATCGGTTTTTCGGCCCAACTGGTTTCGCTCAGGTTCGGCCTCGGGCTGGTGGCGCTCGGGTGCACGGTGGTCGCCGTCTTCGCACGCCGCGTCGTGGGAAGAGGCGGGTAACGGGTCACACGGCGGGCACGGCGATTTGGCGGGCACAACGTAAGAGTTCACACGGCGAACACGGCGAGCCACGGCGAACACGGCGGGAAGAGGGGGTTACTTGGCACCCGACCCTGAATTCGGCACTTGGCAAGGAGTACGCCGTCTTTGCCCCGGAGCGGCGGCGAGAGTACTTGGCACTAAAGTTCCCGGCTACCGCCAACCGCCGCTCCGGGACAAAGACGGCGTAGATTCCCGGCGTGCCTAACCCGCAGCCCTCATTGGTGGCATTCTTCTCCCCGCCGTGTTCGCCGTGTGAACTCCTACGTTGTGCCCGCCAAACCCGCCGTGTGCGTGTTGGCCTTCGGGGGAGATCGGACCCGGTTCTACGACGCCCCCGAGCTCCGAACTCTCCCGGTTATTTCTTTATGAACGGCGCGAACAAGTCGATCGGCACGGGCACGAACGTGGTCGTGTTATGTTCACTCGAGATTTCCCTGATCGTTTGCAGGAAGCGCAGTTGCAGCGCGATCGGTTCGGCAGCGATCATCCCAGCGGCCTGGACCAGCTTTTCCGCCGCCTGATATTCGCCTTCCGCATTAATTATTTTCGCGCGCCGCTCGCGCTCGGTCTCGGCCTGGCGGGCCATGGCCCGTTTCATGCCGTCGGGCAGGGCCACATCTCTGACCTCGACCGCCGTCACCTTGACGCCCCACGGGTCGGTCTGCCGGTCGATGATGGATTGCAGGGTCAGGTTGATCTTGTCGCGCTGTGACAAGACTTCGTCGAGTTCGGCCTGTCCGAGCACGCTGCGCAACGCCGTTTGCGAGAGCAACGAGGTGGCTCGAAGGTAATTTTCAACCCGCACCACTGCAGATTCCGGGTTGGTGACGTGGAAGTAAACGACGGCATCGACCGTCACCGGGACGTTGTCGCGGGTCATGATTTCCTGGCGCGGCACGTCGATGGTGACGATCCGCAGGTCCATACGGACCATGCGATCGACAATCGGGATAAGCACGATCAGTCCGGGGCCTTTCGCCCCGATCAGCTTTCCGAGGCGAAAGATGACCCCGCGTTCATACTCACGCAGGACGCGGAGGGTTTGCGGCAGCAGGAACAGCAACAAAATGATGAGCGGGATAAACCAAACCAAGGCATCTGCGGCTCTCTCCAACATGGTAGTTTCTTTCCGGGACAAGGTACGCTGCGGAACTCGTCCGGTCCAGGTTCGGCCTTCGGGGGCGCTTACCTCGGCGCATAAAGATCCCCCATGGCACCCGGTTGGCGCCTGACGGAAGGGTTGGGTATCCTCTCAACAATAGGGTTGAACCGGACCACGGTTATGGCTCAGACTCCCGCTCGAGCTCGAACGAGCGGTGATCTGCATGCACGATGATGTTTGCGTTAGCGCACCGCCTGCGTGGTGGTGGCGTTTTGAACCTGTTTGGACCGCACTGACGCTTTTTGCCGTCCTGGTCTGTCCCTTGGAGGCTGCCGGTGAGCTCCAGTTGGACCGGGCTGAACAGGCATGGCTGAAGATGCACCCGGTCTGGCGCGCCGCCGGGGGGCCTTCACCGCCGTTCCAATGGACTGATGAACGAGGGAAATTCCAGGGGATGGCGGCTGACTACAAGCGGCTGATCGAAAGCCACCTCCGCGTTGACGTCAAACCGGTGGCGGCGGCTTCCTGGAGCGACAGCCTCGAGCAGTTGCGACGCCGGGAATGCGACTTGTCCTTCCTTACCGCAGACACGCCGGAGCGCGAAGCCTTTCTCCTTTTCACCGATGAATTGCTTGAGCTTCCGCTGGTTATTCTGACCCGTTCGGACGAACAGCACATTGCCGCCCTTCGGGACCTCGCGGGCAAACCGGTCGCGATCACTCGCAACTGGCCGATCCACGAGTACCTGAAGCGGGATCACCCTGAGATCCCGCTGGTGCCGCGGGATGACGTCGGGAGCGCGATCAGCGCGGTTGCCTTGGGAAACGCCGAGGCGTTCATCGGTGACCTGGCGTCGGCGACGAATGCACTCGAGACGCTCGGCGTTGGCAACCTTAAGGTTGCCGGCGAGACGCCGTATGTGGCGCCGTTCCGGATCGCGGTGCGAAAGGATTGGCCGGAAGCCATACCCATTCTGAACAAGGCAATCCACGCGATCACACCTGCGGAACAAGCGGGCATTCGGCGGCGCTGGATCAGTATCCGGCAGGAAGGCATTTCGCTGCAGCGGGTTTTGACCGTCGCGGTGCCGGCCTTGATCGGCGCGGTCATCGTGACGTTGCTTGTTGCCAACCGGCACCTGGCGCGTGAAGTCCAACGCCGCAGAAGAACCGAGGCCGCATTGAAAGCGAGCGAAGAGCGCTGGAGCTTCGCGCTTGAAGGCAGCGGAGACGGCGTCTGGGACTGGAATGTAAAAACGAACCAGGTCTTCTTCTCCAGGCAGTGGAAGGCGTTACTGGGCTTTGAGGAGCACGAGTTGGCCAACCGGTTCGAGGAATGGGTGTCGCGCGTTCATCCCGATGACCTCGAACGGGTAACTTCAGAGGTGAGCCGTTACCTCTCCGGCGTGGCGGAGACGGGCTACGAGACCGAGCACCGGATGAGGGCGAAGGATGGTTCCTGTCGCTGGATCCTGGCCCGGGGCCGTCTTGTCTCGCGGGCTGAAGACGGAACTCCTCTGCGCATGGTCGGCACGCATCGGGACATCACTTCCCGGCGCCAGGCTGACGAGGAGCTCCGGCAGCACCGCGAGCACCTCGAGGAGACGGTGGCGGCGCGCACGGCGCAGCTTATCGAGCAGCATGAGACCCTGGCCTCGGTGCTCGACGCCACACCGGAAAGCGTCCTGTTGTTGGATGCGACCGGGCGGGTGCTCACCTGCAACGAGGTTGCCGCAGCGCGCTTCAGGAAGAAGGTGTCCGAAGTTATCGGGGCGCACTATTCGGCATTGCTTCCTCCCGAGACGCTGCCCCGTTACGAGCAGTTGATCCGCCGCGCTCTGGAGACGGGCACCATGGTCAGTGACGAGGACGGTCGCGCGCGGTCGGGCCGCCATTTCCGGACGTGTTGCAATCCCATCCTGAACGCCAGGAACGAAGTTACCGGCCTTGCCGTGTTGGCGGTGGACATCACCGAGCTGAAACGCGCGGAACAGCGTATCCAGGAAGCGGAGTCGAGGCTTCGAGACATTACGGACAGCATTCCGGGCGCCCTTTACCAATGCGTCATGGGTCAGGATGGCGCCCTTTCATTTACGTTTTCAAGCGAGGGCGTCAAGGACCTGATCGGTGTGGAGGCTGAGGACGCGGTGCGCGACGCCAGCACCGTTTTCGAAACGTTCCATCCGGAGGACGCCGCGCTCATTGACGAGAAAGCGCGCCTCTCGGCCGAAACGCTGGCCCGCTACACCCAGGACCTCCGGGTGTGCCACCCCGACGGCAGAATGACCTGGGTGCGGGCTGAAGCCGTTCCGCGGCGCGTGCCGGATGGAACCACGCTCTGGAACGGGCACGTGACGGATATCACGCACCGGAAGCATCTGGAGGACGAACTCGCGAAGGCTAAAGCCGCCGCAGAAGCGGCAAACCGGGCGAAGAGCATTTTTCTGGCGCAAATGTCGCACGAGATCCGGACGCCGATGAATGCCATCCTTGGCTTTTCGCAACTCATGATGCGCGATGCCGCGCTTTCGCCGGCGCAACGGCGCCACCTGGAGACGATCAACCGGAGCGGCGAGCATCTCCTAACGGTCATCAACGATATCCTCGAGATGTCCAAGATCGAAGCCGGCCGGATCACGCTGCAACCCGGCACCTTCGATCTTTACGCGATGCTCGACGACCTCGAGCGCATGTTCCGGGTCCGCGCCGAGGCCCGGCAGATCCGGTTCGGCGTGGAGCGAACCGGCCGCGTGCCGCAGTTCGTGTACGCGGACGAAGGCAAGCTCCGGCAGATCTTTATCAACCTGATCGGCAACGCCGTAAAGTTCACCAAACGCGGCCGGGTGATCGCCCGGTTGGGAGCCGTTGACGGGCCGGGGAAATCGTTGCGGCTGTACGGTGAGGTTGAAGACACCGGCCCCGGTATCTCGACGGAAGAGTTGCCGAAACTTTTCAGGCAGTTCGAGCAGACGGCGGCCGGGGCGCAGTCGGGCGAAGGGACAGGTCTTGGCCTCGCGATCAGCCGGGAATTTGTGCGATTGATGGGCGGTGACATCCAGGTCGCGAGCGAACCCGGGCAGGGAACCACATTCCGGTTCGAGCTCATCGTCGAGCAGGGTAACCCGGCGACGCTCGGGCTCAAAGCGCACGACGACGGGCGCGGGTTGCGCCTGCGGCCCGGACAACGGCCTTTATGGATTCTGATCGCCGACGACAAAGTTGAGAACCGAACACTTTTCCAGGAGGTGCTGCAATCTGCCGGTTTCGAGACCATCACCGCGGGAGACGGTGCGCAGGCAGTCGAGGAATTTTCAAGGTGGCTGCCGCAGGTCGTCCTGATGGATTTACGGATGCCGGTGCTTGATGGCCGTGAAGCGATTCGCCGGATTCGTGCACTGCCGAGTGGGGCCGCAACATCGATCATTGCAGTGACGGCGAGCGCTTTTGAAGATGACCGTCGTGAGACGATCGAAGCAGGGGCAAACGATTTTCTCAGCAAACCATTTCGCAACCGGGATCTCTTGGAGAAGATCGGGCGGTTAGCCGGTGCGGAATACGTCTTTGAAAAGCTTTCCCCGGATGATTCGGATGATTCTCCGGATGATCAAGGATACGGCGCGGAGGGGGCCGTTGCGTCGACCGAGGCCGCGGGCGCGTTCTCGAGCGGTCTGCGGGAACGGCTGCACCAGGCAGCGATCCGCGCCGACTTCGATGAACTCCTGGGCTTGCTGGATGAAGCGGCAACCCAGGCTCCGGGCATCGCCGGCCGGCTGCGCGAACGCCTTGAAAGGTTTGATTACCCCAGCATGCTCGCGCTCTTGCAACCGGGAGAAGTCGAGGCATGAACCTGACGCCCGCGTCGTTCCCGGCGGATATTCTCATCGTGGACGATACGCCGGCAAACCTCCGGCTGATCACGGAGATGTTGCGCGAACGCGGTTTCAAGACGCGGCCGGTTTTGAGCGGGAAGCTGGCGCTCCAAGCGGCGAGGAGCTCTCCGCCGGACCTCGTTTTGCTCGATATCAACATGCCGGAACTCGACGGCTACGAGGTTTGTCAGCAGTTAAAGACCGACCCGCGGATGCGCGAGGTGCCGGTCGTATTTCTCAGCGCGCGCGATGAAACGATTGACAAAGTCCGCGCCTTCCGAGCAGGCGCCGTTGATTACATCAGCAAGCCGTTTCACATCGAAGAAGTTGAAGCCCGGGTGAACGTGCACCTCAAGCTAAAGGCGCTTCGCCAGGAGAGCGAAGAGCGGTCCCGCCAGGTCGAGGCAGCCCTCAGGGCCCTGCAGGCAGCCCAGGCTAAGCTGCGTGCGGAACTGTCGCGGGCGGCTGAATACGTTTTGTCGCTACTGCCTGCGCGCCTGGAGAAGGGACAGGTTCGAACGGACTGGCGGATGATCCCGTCAACCCAACTCGGGGGAGATGCCCTCGGCTATCATTGGCTGGATCAGGAAAACTTTGTGTTTTATCTGCTCGACGTCAGCGGCCATGGCGTGGGCCCGGCGCTGCACTCGGTCTCCATCCTGAACACGCTGCGGAACCGTAACCTGTCTGGGATCGATTTCAGCGACCCGGGAGAGGTGTTGACCGCGCTGAACGAGGTATACTCAATGCGCCGGTACGCCTCATTCTACTTCACCATCGGCTACGGGGTCCTGCACCTGCCGGATGGCGCATTGCGCTATGCGGGCGGAGGACACCCGGCGACGATTGTCCGCATGCCCACCGGCGCACGTGTGAAATTAGACTCCGGAGGTCCGCCGATCGGATGTTTTGAGGGTACCCGTTATGCCAGCACCGTGCTCGCGGGGGTCGCGCCCGCCGAGTTGTGCGTCTTCTCCGACGGCGTTTACGACGTGCGGCGACCGGGGGGAAGCCGCTGGTCGTTCAACGGGTTTGTCGAATACCTGGCCAGCGGCGCGGCCGGCGATCCTCCGGACCTTGACGCGGTGCACCGGCACGTGATCGGCGTTTCCGGTGGCGGCCCCCTGGCCGATGATTTCTCGATCCTCAGGGTTTCTGTCGGCTGATGCATGCGGTCGCGGCGTTATGATCTGCCGGCGGTCTTCTCCCGCCACCCCGCAGGCTGCGGCCCATCTGGTGGAGCGTTGGGCCTTCTATTTTGCCCGGGAATGCGTCGAGGCCGTCAACGGGCTGTGGCGGGCGTCGACGGCAAACGCTGAGACGCCGACGTGAGGCCCTCGGCCGCTGCGGTCCGACTGGCTCCGTGTCCTCACCGCACTACACCCCATACGGTTCCGGGTCAGTCTACGCTGGCCCGGATTGACCCCGGGCTGGCCCGGGTTAGCGAATGGCCGGCCCGGGCCGAGGCCTCCGCGCTTTCCCGAGGAGAAAACCCGGGGTGCGTTACGAAAACAACGCCCCGATATCAATCGACACGTCCGGGTAGGCCTAGGGGCTTAAAGCGCCCGGCGGCTCGAAGGCCTCCGGGGCATAGTCCGGCGCTAGGTGGCGCAGCACGCGGCGCCCCTGCACGTCCACGACCCAGTACTCGGGCACGCCGGCGGCCTGGTAAGCCCGCCGTTTATCGCCGGTGTCGTAATCGAGGGTCGAATCGGAGACCTCGACGACCAGTCGGGCCGTGCGGGCGGCCGGGTTGCCGCCGCCTTGGCGCCGGGTTTCCAGCAGACACAAGTCGGGCCAAAACTCCGTCGTTTCGCTCAGGCGCAGCCCCCCAGACGAAACGCAAAGGCCGGGGCGACGTTGCATGCGGAATTGGTCGTCCAGTTCGTCCAAGACGCTGGAATGCGGGTTACCGGGCGGGGACATGACGTAGATCTGGCCGTCGAGCAGTTCGTGGCGGCGGTCCGGGGAGAGGAACGCTTCCAAGGCGTGGAACTCCCGGACCGTGAGTTTGTGGACTTCAACCGTTTCGGGCAAGCTCATGGCTATCCTTCGACGATAAACGGCACGCGCTCATTGGCCAAGCGTTCGGCACGTTGCTTCGCTTCGTCCAAGCTGAAACCGTCCATCTCCCAAACCCCCAGGGGCCAATCCACCGGGCAGGTATGCCACACGTGCAGCAGGTATCCCCTGCCGGGTTCAAGCGCTGCGCTAATCTCGAAAACGTACTGAGCGCACTCGGCCGCGTGCAGTTCCGCGGGCTCGGGCACGGCTTTGGTCCAGGTTAGTCGGGGTTCGGTGGTCGACATTTTGCTTTATTAATTCGAAATTTTTTTAGATTGAAAAATTATCAAATGGCTAAGTTGTTTATCCCTTCCCCGTGTCCCGTCCAGTTCCTCATCGAACGCGGCGCGGATCTCCTCGTCGGTCCACTGGCGGGAAGCCCACAGCCGGAAGGCCACGCGCACCGTTTCGTTGAAAGTCGGGCTCCGGAACCCTTTGCGGCCGCTACAGGCGGCCACGGCGGCGCCCACCAGCACGGCGCGCTGGGTGAGCCGGGCGTCGCCCAAGGCGGTGTGGCCCCATTGCTGGTAGGCCCAGCTGTTGAGTTCCGGCAGGACGAAGCAGGGCGTCTGGCTCATAGGGGCAAAAAGGAGTTCTCAACCCCAAAATGTGGGTGACGTCAAGCCCTGAAGGGCGGGGTTGCTTCCCCCTTTGATGATGTGCCGGCCGGCCGGTGTGAGGGACGATCGCCCGATTTCGGATGCACGTAGAACGAGTCTACGCCTGCAATCGCATTGCATCTTTTATCCCGGCAAAACACCGGGCCGCGACGCATATGCGGAATGGCCGGTACGCCGCTTTTTATCGCACGACAAACGCTGGAGCTTGCAAGAGTCGTTTGAAGGTGGGGTAAGCTTTGCTAGGATGGTGAGTCTTGCGCCCGTGTCCGCTTCCGGATTGGCATGGGCGGGGTGGCCGGTCGAATAAGGCCGAGGGCCTGACTTCTACCTCTATAGATACCACTGATGCCTTATTACCTGTGTGATAATTTCGGAAAGTGCGACCTTGCGGACGGCGGCGAACCGATCGAGCTGCCCCCGGGGGCCGAGCCGATCTGCCCGGCACCGACGTGCCACGAACCGTTAAGCCCGGCCGGCAATTCCACGGCCGATCCGGTTTTTCTCACTTCGTTCGGGGCGCCGGATCCGCAGGGAGGTCGCCTGCTCTTTCCCGTCGCGCTTATCATTTTGTTAACCATCGGGCTCGTGGCCGGGGTTGCTTACCTGTTGACCAACCCGGCTGGTCCCGAAAACCTGGTTTTGGAAGTTCCGCCCCAGGTGATGGCATCGGTTGGGGAGAGCGTTCAGATCCCCATTGCGGTCAAGCCGTCAGCAGCCGGCGATGTAACGCTTACGGCGGAAGGTAAGTTGCCGCCTGGAATGCTGCTGAATGCTTCGGACAGGCGCCTCGACGGCACGGTTCAGAGCCCCGGTTCGTTTCCGGTGGTGTTGCATGCGGAGTCGTCGCGCTTCGGACCCGCGTCGGCCTCGACGACGATAGTGGTCAACCAGAAACGAGGGGTTCCGGCCAGTCTGATGCTGTGGGCGGAACCTCGCGTCCTGGGTCGCGTCGGGGAACCTTTGGAAGTGCCTATCGGCATCGGACCGGCCGGGATGGAGGGTGCGACCCTCAGCGTACAGGGGAACCTCCCGGCAGGGGTGCACCTCGATGGCGCAGGCAGGCGGCTGTACGGAACGCCGGAGCGGGCTGATTCTTCAGACGTGGTCCTTACGGCCAGCGCGCCGGGTTACGCGGCTGCGCTGGCGCCAATGAACCTCACCATTCTGGAAGCGAAACGCAATCCGGTGCGAGCGGAGGTCACGCCGAGCCCGCCGGCGGAGGTAGCGCCGACTCCCGGCTCGGCCGCGCAGGCGCCGGACGTGCAGAGCGCGCATGGCCCGGCGGTGCGGACAGAGGTTGTGCCGAACCCGGTAAAGCCTTCTCCGGCGCCGGCCGCCGCTGTCGAAGGCGCGCCTGAGGATCTGTTGGCCGAACCAGCGTTCAAAGACGAGGCTGACCCCGCAGTTCGAAACGTCCTGCGCCACTGCGACCGGGTGAACCTGAGTTTCCATTTCAACCGCCGGGAATTTGGTTCCCTTGACCGGAGCAGCATTCAGAATCTGGATCGGCTGGTTGCCTTGCTCCGCAAACCCGGCATGTCCAAGCGGCATCTGGTCGTGGTCGGCTGCACCGACGGCACCGGCACGCAGCTGGAAAACAACTTTTTTGCGCGGTCACGCGCCGAGTCCTTTGCCGCCTACCTGCAAGAGGCAGGGATCAAAAATCCCGTCGACCAACTGATGGGAAGCAGTGGCGACTACCTGGTTCTCAGAAAAGATTCGTCCGCCCGTGACCCGCAAAGTAATCGCCGGGTGGACGTTTACCTTAAGAGGTGACCAGACGATGGCGGACGAGGATCTGCCTGGGGGCCGCATTGGAGGAGCAACTTTTCCCGGAATGTAGAACTATGGCCGGATCCGCAATCCGTGCGGGAACAGCCAGGCGTATAGAAAGCGCCGACGCTTGACATCCTCCCCGGCCTGAAGGCCGAGGATTCCTAAAACCATGTTAGCTTGCGCTAAAGATTTCAGGCTGGTTCCTCCTTCGACGGGACTTGCCCAACCGGATCGAAACCCGTTTGGGTCTTACGGTCCCTCCAGAGGCCGCAACCGCCTGCCCGGCGGCCAGGATGTTTTTCGCTGCATTCTCATCCCGGTCGTGCTCAGTCGAGCATTCGGGACACCTCCAGCGCCGCACATCCAACGGCAACGTTTCCACAATGTGCCCGCAGCAACTACACCGCTTCGAGGAGGGAAAGAACCGGTCGATCTTGACCAGCCTCCTGCCGTACCGCTCGGCTTTGTAGCTGAATTGGCGGGTGAGCTCAAACCAACCGCAGTCGCCAATGGCTTGGGCGAGGGAACGGTTGGCCATCATATTGCGCACCGACAAGTCTTCCAGGTGGATCGCCTGGTTTTCGCGAACCACCTGGGTCGTTGCTTTGTGCGCAAAATCTCGGCGGCAATCGCCGATCTTGGCGTGAAGACGGGCCACTTTAAGCTCGGCCTGGCGCCAGTTAGACGAGCCTTTAGCTTTTCGGCTCAATCGCCGCTGGAGCCTGCGCAACCCCGCGGCGTACTTCGCCGTGTAGCGCGGGTTGCCAAACCGGGTGCCGTCCGAAAGGGTCATCGTGCGGTTGATGCCCAAGTCCACGCCCACGCTGGCCGTGGCCGCCGGCAGTTGCTTAACGGGTTCCTCCAGCCGCAGCGACACGAAGTAACGGCCCGCCGGGTCTTTGCTCAGCGTTACCGTGGTCGGCTCAGAAGTGAACGCGCGGCTTCATTTAATTTTGAGCCGGCCCAACCGGGCAATGGTCAGGTTGCGATTTCCCGCCTCCCATTTGAAGCCCGATCGGGTATACTCCGCCGATTGCTTCTGGCCTTTGCGCTTGAAGGTCGGGTAAGCCGCCCGCTGCTCAAAGAAGTTGGCAAAGGCGCCCTGCAAGTGGCGCAGCGCCTGTTGGAGCGGCACGCTGGACACTTCGTTAAGCCACTGGGTTTGCTTGGCCTGCTTCAACTGGGTCAATGCCGCGCTGGTGGCGTTGTAATTGATCCGCTTGCCCTGGTGCCATGCGTCGGTTCGAAGCCGCAGCGCCCAATTGTAAACGTAGCGAACGCAACCAAAGGTCCGGGCCAGGAGGTGTTGCTGTTCGGGCGTGGGGTAGAAGCGGGAACGGTAGCCCACCTGCATTCCTGACAAAGGAACATGTCAATGCGTAAAGTCAACCCAACCCTTAACCCTCGACCCCGCCCTGAAGGGCGAGGTTCCTTCCCCCTTTGATGAAATCCAAGCCTCGCATTAATCTGCCGATTTCCAAACCGACGAAATCCGGAGACATCGAGCCGAACTGGCGACGATGGCTGGTTTATCTCGGAAGCATGCTTTTGGTGCTCTGGTTGTGGCAGGACGTGATCATCAGTTCAGCCGTTAAGACAATTCCGTACAGCGAGTTCAAGGATCACGTGGCTCGTCACGAGGTAACCCAGGCTTTCGTCGGGCCCGGCGATATCTATGGAGTGGTCGTCCCGAGACCGGCCGGCCCGGGTGCCGGCGCGAATGCGCAGCCGGGCGTTTCGCCGGCAAATCCGGGCGCGGAAACGAGCCCGCCGGGCAAGAAAGCGGACCAGTTCGGTTTTCACACGGTGAGGGTCGAAGACCCGAACCTGGTCCATGACCTCCAGTCGAACGGCGTCCAATACACGGCTGTAAAACCGGGTGTTTTGTCCCAGTTTTTGACTTCCTGGGTCCTTCCGATCCTGGTGATGTTCGGTCTATGGTGGTTTCTCAGCCGCCGCTTGGGCTCGGCCAGCCAGGGAATCCTTGGAATCGGAAAGAGCCGCGCACGTCTGATCGCCGATAAGCAGACGGGCGTGACGTTTGATGACGTGGCGGGTTGCCAGGAGGCGAAACAAGAGCTCAAGGAGGTGGTCGACTTTTTACAGAATCCGCCACGCTTTCAGAAGCTTGGTGCGCGGATTCCGAAAGGGGTACTGCTGGTCGGGCCGCCGGGTACAGGCAAGACGCTGCTGGCGAGGGCCGTTGCCGGAGAAGCCGGGGTCGCCTTCTTCAGCATCAGCGGGAGTGATTTCGTCGAGATGTTCGTCGGGGTTGGGGCCGCTCGTGTGCGGGACCTGTTTTTACAGGCCAAGCAGCATTCGCCGTGCATCATCTTCATTGACGAACTGGACGCCATCGGCCGCCAGCGGGGAGTTCATCTCGGTGCCGTTAACGACGAACGAGAGCAAACGCTGAACGCGTTGCTGGTCGAAATGGACGGTTTCGAGGCTAACGCCGGAGTGATCATCCTGGCAGCTACGAATCGGCCGGAGGTGTTGGACCGGGCGTTGCTGCGGCCCGGACGGTTTGACCGGCAGGTATTGGTCGATGCGCCGGACCTGGACGGCCGGGAAGCGATCCTGAAGGTGCACGCACGAAACAAGCCGCTCGCCGGGGACGTAAATCTGCGGGCTATCGCCCATGCCACAGCCGGATTTTCCGGTGCTGATCTGGCAAACGTCCTCAATGAAGCGGCCCTGCTGGCGGCTCGCCGGGGCGTGACGGAAGTTCACCAGCAGGATCTCCAAGAGGCGATCGAAAAGGTCGTGGCCGGGCCGGAACGCAAGAGCCGCCGCCTGAGCGAAGACGAAAAGCGGCGCGTCGCCTACCACGAGGTTGGGCATGCCCTGGTGGCCGCGTACAGCCCGCGGGCGGACCGGGTTCACAAAATCAGCGTTGTCCCCCGCGGCCGTGCTGCGCTCGGCTACACCCTGCAACTGCCGGCGCAAGACCAGTTTCTGTTCACGCGTTCAGAGCTCCAGGATCGCCTCCGCGGCCTCCTCGGCGGCCGCGCAGCCGAGGAAATTGTTTTCGACGAGCCAAGCACGGGTGCTCAGAACGACCTTGAGCGCGCGACCGCTCTGGCACGCCAGATGGTTGCGCTGTACGGGATGAGCGAAAAGATCGGGCTGGCCACGACGGCGCAACGGCCGCCGATGTACACCTCGGATAAGGGGTTTGAATTGCAGCGCGATTGCAGCGACGAAACTGCCCGTCTAATCGACGAAGAGGTAAAGGGCATCCTGGCCCGAGCCTACGCGGAAGCCAGCGAAATCCTCTCGTTGCACCGGGATCAGCTTGAAGTGGTCACCGGCGAGTTGCTCAAGCGCGAATCGGTGGACGGCGAAACTTTCTACCGCCTCATCGGACAGCCCGTACCTGCGGAAAAGCCAGCGGACTTCCCGCCGGTCGTGGTCGGGACTGGCGAGTAGGGGAAGAAATGCCACAAATGCCATAAGCGGAAAAATGCCGCAAATGCAGTGGCGCGTGGCGGCGTGGTGAGCAGCGCCTAACGAGTAATACCACTCAGACAGTATCTGGGTAGAATGCCGGCGCAGGGGGTGTCGGCGCCAGAGGATGCTCTGTACCGGGTTGAATCGGACTTATACCATTCAGACAATTATCTCGGTCACATTTCGACCGGATTTCAGCCCCGAAGGGGTGCTGGAACATAGCCCAGGGTTTACCCGACTGCCATTTAGTTAAGGGCCGTCGGGTGGGGGGCTTTCGTCCCGCAGGGATGGCTGAGGTTAGCCAGGGACTTCAGTGTCTGTGCGTGCGGGCGTTCCCCAGGGGTTGAGGTGCCCTGCCAGCTTTACACCTATCAGACCGTATAAACGGTCTAGGTCCAACGGGCCGGCAGAACCTAGCCCAGGGTTTCACCCTGGGAACGCACCCCTCCCCGATCGAGCCCTGAAGGGGCGGCAGAACCCGCGAGCGACGCCTTCTGCCGCCCCTTCAGCAAATCCAACCCGGCGGGGCGGGTGTTTGTTAGGGAGGGCGTAAAGGCGTGACGCCTTAGGAGGGCTGGATCGTGATTTGACGATCTCCCAGGGTAAACCCTGGGCTAGGTTCTGCCGGCCCGTTGGGCCTAAGACCAATTGAACCAAGTGCGGAGCATCACCCGGCGGCGACACCCCCTTGAGCCGGCATTCTACCGAGATAGCTGCCTGCATGGTATAGGATCAGCTGTCCCTCCGGGACGAAAGCAGCAATACCCGGCCTGCCGTCCTTAACTATATGGCAGTGGGGTTTACCCTGGAGCTTTATCCACCCTTTTAAGGGCAGCACGGGGAGAGCCGTGACCGTCTTACGGCCCGAAGGGGCAAGAGAACCTAGCCCAGGGTTTACCCTGGGTAACCGTCAACTCACAATCGAGCCCTGAAGTGGCGGCAGAACCCGCGAGCGACGCCTTCTGCCGCCCCATCAGGGCTGGTTTGGGGGAAAACGCCTTCCCAGGGTGAAACCCTGGGCTAAGTTCCTTAGGCCCTTCAGGCCATCAAACCGTCTGCCGGCCCGTTGAGCCCAGACCGTTTATACGGTTTGGCAGGTCTAACGCCGGCAGGGCACCCGGGAAGGAAGACAAAATTTTTCCTCCATGGCCGTCGGGATGGCATAACGGGTACAAACTCGATCCTGTCTCCCCGCCGGGAAAAAGCGGTTCCGTCATTTGTGGCGTTTTTCCGCTTGTGGCATTTGTGGCATTATGGTTGCGGCATCGTGGCTCACCCGGTGAAGACTTCCTGGAGAAACTGCCGGAACTCGGCCGGACCGGCGACCCGGTAGCGCGCCTGGGTCGGCCCGTCGCCTACCTTGAAGGTCAGCAGGCGGGGCGAGTTTAGCCGGAACATGGTCTCGTCAGTCTGGTCGTCACCGGCACAGAGCGCGAGTCCATAATCCTGATCCTGCTCCAGGAGGCGGGCCACCGCGGCTCCTTTGTTTACCTCTGCCGCCGTGACCTCGACAATTTTCCGGCCGCGGCGCACCTGGATCGGCGCATTGGCAGTCAGCGCGACCAGTTCCTCCGCGAGTTCGCGTGCCTTCCAGGCACCGAATTGCGGATCGGCCTGGCGATAATGCCACACGAGCGAGGTGCGCTTTTCCTCCACGAAGCTGCCGGGGGTTGCCTCTTCGTACAGGTGCAGGATGGGGAGGAGTTCCGCTTTCCAGGCATAGCTGACGGTGCGATCCAGTTGCTCCCACTCCTTTTGGCCGTGCCGGCGCGCGCTGGCGCCGTGTTCGGCAATCAGGCTGAACGGATAAACGCCGAACCATTTCTCGAGATCTTCCTGCTTGCGGCCGCTGATCAGGGTAACGTCGGCGCCTGGGCGGTCCTGCAACTTACGCAGCAAGGCGTCGATCACGGGGCTGGGAGCTGCGGCCTGGGGGTCGCGTTCAATCTCCCGTAAGGTGCCGTCGTAGTCCAGGAAGAGGGCCAGGCGCTTGTTTTCCGAGAGAGCGTGCGTGATGGCGGCGCGGGCTTCCATGAGGTCGGACCCGGCGACCGTGGAGTCCGAAGCCGGGCTGGCAGCCAGATCATTGATGAAGGTCCGTGCCCAATGCTGCGCGTCATAACGCATCACGCGTTCCCGCAGGGGTTGGTTGCGCGCCCGCTTTTCATCGGGTGATAACATCAGGGCCGCATCCAGGGTTTCAGCGACGGCCCGCGCGTCGTACGGATTGACGAGGAAAGCGTTGAAGAGTTCCTCGGCAGCGCCGGCGAACTCGCTCAGGATCAGCAATCCCGGGTTGTCGCGCTGGCAGGCGAGGTATTCTTTCGCCACCAGGTTCATCCCGTCGATCAGGGGCGTCACGAGCGCGACGTCAGCCAGGGAATACATCGCGCAAAGGTCGGTGAACTCGACTGAGCCGTGGATAAAATGGATCGGGCTATTGCGCAGGGTGGCATACTTTCCGTTCAGCCGTCCAATCCCGGCTTCGACCTCTTCGCGCAACGCCTGATACTCCTCGATGCCTTCCCGGGAGGGCACGCTGACAAAGATGAACCGGACGTCGTCGGTGCGCTTCGAACCGGCCAGGAACTGGTCGATGGCTTCCAGGCGATGGAGAATGCCTTTCGTGTAGTCCATCCGTTCGACCGAGAGGACGATTTGCTTGCCTCCGTGAACGGCACAGAATTCCTCGCGACGCCGGGCGAACTCCGGTGAGTTGAGCGTTTCTTCAAATTTGGGCGCGTTAATCCCGATCGGGTACACGCCCAGCGCGGTTGAGTACCCGCCCGTGCGGATGTGGGTAAGTTCCGGGTCCAGGTCCAGGAGCCGCTGCGCCGTGGCGAAGAAATGGCGCAGGTAGCCGAAGGTGTGAAAGCCGATCCGGTCTGCGCCGAGCATCCCGGCGATCAGTTCGCGACCACGCGGGTGGCACCGAAAGATTTCATAAACAGGGAAGGGGGTGTGGAGAAAGAACCCGACCCGCAGACGAGGAGCGGCCGCCTTCAGCAAGGCCGGTAACAACATGAGCTGATAATCATGCACCCAGACCAGGTCATCGTCCTGCGCATTTTCGATTACCTTCTCGGCAAAACGCCGGTTCACGTTCTGGTAATGGTCCCACCACGCCGGTTCATAATGCATGTAGTTCGGCAGGTAATGCAGCAAAGGCCAGATGCTCGAGTTGGAAAACCCTTCGTAAAAAGCGTCCGTTTCTTCCTTTTCCAAAAAGACGGGGCTGCAGCCATGTTCGTCGCGTAACACGCGCTCGACCTCCTGCTGGCGCACCGGATCGGAGAAGGTGGCCCCCGGCCAACCGATCCAAGTCGTTTTGTACTCGTGTTTGGAAAGTCCTTCCAAAGCGGCCACAAGGCCACCCGAAGATTTCGTGATTTTATCCTCTCCGACTGTTACGGGGAGACGATTCGAAACGTTAATCAGGGTTGTTGGCATTCGGGCAGGGAACCGGGCTCCCGTGACGGTAACGCCGTTTCCGCCCTCGGGCAGTAATTTTTTGAAGTGCGCCGCCCGGTATTTGAGCCGGTGCCTCACCTACCGGTACGCTAGGGGAACGATCGGTTTCCCTTTAGGGCCGCCGAGGAGAGTGGGAATGCGCCGTCCGGACGGACAACCCGGGAACAGCCGGCAAAAGCGGTCGAAATGCAGTCCAGCCCCAATCGATGGGCCCGGGATCGCGCCGTCAATGCCAAGAACGACAGCCTGCACCAGCCGCCGGTACCGGCGAGTCTGGTGACCGTGATTCAACGCCTGGGTTTCACCCGGCGTTGGCGCCTGCGGGAACCGCCGCTCTCGCCAGGACGGTAATGGTGCCGGTCGCCTTGTTTACCCGGACCGCAAGCCTCTGCCAATCCAAGGTTTCGGGTCCTCGGTCAAAGCGGATGAAAACATCTCTGCCATGATCCGCAGCGTAGGTAACGCTCCAGGACGAATCCAGAGCTTCTGCGCCACGCGTCCGCTCAACGGCTTGTTGTACGTCGCGCATGAACCTCCGGGCAAAGTTTGCGCCGATCCGCACCGGCGCAAGAAGCCATTTCATCCATTGGGTATGCGACCATTCCGTAGCCTTCTTTAGCCGTGCACTCCTTGCACTGGGTACCGGGACGAGTGTTAATAGCGGAGCCATTATGTCAGGATGAGGAAGTAGCCTTGCCGAGCAGCTGTGAACGGCGTGTGCGGGGCAGGCTCGGATCCTATTACAAAAACTACTGACTCCTACGACATTGCAAGTCAGAAAGTCAAACCTTTGGAACTTATTGCGAGAGGACGAGAAAATCAGACGCGCCCTGGCGTTCTG
The DNA here is from genome assembly GCA_019247695.1 of Verrucomicrobiota bacterium. Taxonomy (NCBI): domain Bacteria; kingdom Pseudomonadati; phylum Verrucomicrobiota; species Verrucomicrobiota bacterium. Next base: position 43,229 of record JAFBAP010000117.1, read on the forward strand.
CTGCAGGTACGCCGCCGGCATCCCCCGGGGTGGTTCCGGTGGACTACGGCTCAGAGGGCCGTGGAGGTCACCCCGTCAACGCTGAGGGGTGCTTCCGGCATACTTGACGGTCTGGTCACCAGGTGATGCCTGGTATGGAGTTCCCGGTTCACGCAAAGGAAATGGCGTATTTCCGGGGGATTGGGGTTGATGTGGAACGACCAGGCTCTATCGACCGCGGCTTTTTCGTCTTTCGTCAGCCGTTCCTGTTCCAGCAGGTACTCGGTCCAGGATGGCACGGTCATTTCGATGCGGTACGTGTTCACACGGCCGAGATCTTCGTGGAGCCGCCAGCTGAAGGCGCCATTGCGGAGATGAATCAGCCGGACCTCCCGTAGTGCATTGAGGAAGTCGCGACCGTTCTTGTGGTCGATTTCAAACTCGAACGTAACCGCGATCGGCCCGTCGTGCGGGTGCGGCACGTGGATGAGCCGGTGAGCGTGGCCCGCCGTGGGTGCGGGCTCGAAATCGAGTTTGCTCGTAAAGTCGATTGAGAGCTGCGACAAAAGCAGGAGGCTAAGCAGCAGGAGCACCGCCGCGGCGAGCAACGTCGATGGAGCGCCCCACATGGAGACGGCAGCGCCCCAGATGATCCCCCCGAGGGCGACTGCGCCCTGGGAGGCCATAATGACCGTCGCATTCATACGGCCGCGCGCCCAGGAGGGCATCGCCCGTTGCCCGGCTACCCAGAGCTCGGCGGCAGCCATGGTCCAGGCCGCCCCGGCGAGGGCAGCCGCGACCAGAAACAGTGCGTGGTTGCGCACGAGCGCCATGATCAGAAAAACAACGCCTACCAGGATGTTAGCGATCAGCGTGATGGCATTGGATGAAAACCTCCCCCGCGCCCAGGGCAGCACCGTGACTGCGGTAAACACCGATCCGATCCCCATGCAGGTGTAAACCAGCCCGAGACTTGAAGGGTCAATGTGCAGCTCCTTAAGCGCGACGATCGGCAGCAGCGCAGGGACGATCGAAATAAAGAACGCGAAGAGGATATTGCGAACCAGCACGACCCGGATCCCGGGCGCGTAACGGACGTAGCGAATCGCGGTGAGGAAGGATTCGAGGAAGTTTTCCAGGGGGAGGTTTGAAGGCGCCTTCTTGCGCCGCAGTTGTGCAATCGCAAAAATCAACACGAGAAAACAGCAGGCATTCAAAGCAAACACCGAATTTGCGCCGATAAAGGGCAGCAGGAAGCCGCCAAGGGCCGGCCCGATAATTCCCGAGATGTTCAGCTGCAAGCCACCCAGGGTGGCGGCGGAAGGCAGTTCCTCATTCGAGACGATCTCAGGCTGAATGGCGGTCCAGGCCGGCGAGTTGAAGGCGAACCCGACGCCGATAAGGAAGACGGCTGCGAGCAGGACGTAAGGATTAATCACGTGCAGCCACCCGGCAATGGCGAGGCCGCCGGCGGACACCGCGAGCCAGACGTTCATTACGCACATCAGCCGCTTGCGATCCACCATGTCGGCAAGCGCGCCGGCCGGCAGGGTAAACAGGAAGAACGGCAGCGAGGCGACCGTTGACATCAGCGACAGGAACAAAGGCGAAGTTGCCACCATGTTCATGGTCCAGGTTGCCGCGGTGTCGTGCGCTGCGACGCACGTGCCGGATATCAGGCTCGCAAGCCAGAGCGTGCGAAACGCCGGGTTTCGCAGCGCCGTCCAAGTGGATGATTGTTTCTTCACAGGTTTATCCTCCGTTGGGTCCCGCATGTTGCAGCATGGCCAGCCACTCGCTGTCCGATTCGACCGCGACGGCGCCTTGCTGCCGGGCCCATTCGATGAAACCAGGGGGGGCATTTTGGATGCCGAACACGTTGGCCTGTTTCATACTGGAAATTTTCCGCCACCTGGCATCCCGCCAGTCGCTCCGGCGAAGGTCTGCCCGGGTAAGGTTAGCATTCTCCAAATCGGCCTCGGCAAGGCTGGCCCCGTTGAGGTCTGCATCCTCAAGGTCAGCTTCGCGCAGGTCGGCGCGCTGCAAATCGCCGCCGCGCAAGTTCGTCGAGGCCAGCGTCGCGTACTGCAGGCCGGTCCGAACCAATTTGCAGTTTCGCATGTCGGCGGCACTCAGATTGGCGCGCAGCAGGTTGGCATGTCCTAGGTCAATGCCCATAAGAAATGCGCCGCTGACGTCGACGCCGACCAGTGGAACCTTGTCGGCCGCCAGTTCCTCAAGCGCCTCAATCCGGCCGCCGCTGCCCCCCTTGGACTGGGCGGAGTTGATGACCTGCCATGCCTGGTAATGCTTCTGTTTAACACGGTCGCCGCTCTCCGCGAAGTAGGAAATGACGGCGATGAGGATCGACAAGGTGCCCAGGTATTCCAGCACCTCCAGGAAGGCCCAGCCGCTCAGCCAATAGGCAACCCAGGTCCATCCCCACTCGAACCCGTATAACGGTACCAGCCAACCGTGTCGGGCTCGGGTCCGGTGGCGGGCCCACGGCTCAGGTCGCGTTCTCCGTTTGAACACCGGCATAACTGCGGGCGCTTAGCTCCGATCAAAGCTCGACGTGGCGTCACGAACCCGGCCGGGAGCGCCGATTCTCCCCGGAGCGGCCTTCCCGGTCCGGCGCCAGCCGATCCAGGCGTCGATGGAAAACCGGCCCGGGCCGAACGCGAGCACAATGAGCGCAGCCAGCAGGAAGGGAAACGGGGCGGCCTGCACAAACTTGTCAGGATCACTGAAAATGTGGGTCACCGCTTCGAAATCCGCCGCCAGGTAGGCGACGATCATGTTTATCGTGACCGCGAGGGCGGCAAGGCGGGAAGCCAGTCCCGCAATCAGGAGCACGCTGCCGAACGTTTCGACCGCCCCCGCCAGAAAAGCATTAAACATGGGAAACGGCAGACCGAGGCTGGCGAAATACTCGGAAACTTTTGGAAGGTTGGTAAGCTTACCTTGTCCGGTGAGAAACAGCTGCCAGAAAAAGTAGAGCCTGAACGCGAGCAGCAGGGGTGAGCGCAGCAGGTTAGTGCAGCGGACGAGCAGGTCGTAGCCGCGCCCGGACAGGTCAACAAACGTGTTCATACTGAAGGCAAGAGGTATTTGCGCGCGGGGTGAGCGGGCCGGGTGCATCCGCTCTGCGCCGCCTTATGAGGGCCGGCCGTAACCGGCAGGTAATAGCCATTTTGTGACCGGAATGGTTTCATGAGGCGCGCCAAAACCACCCGAGAGCTGACCAGTGATTGAACCATTCCCTGAGCCGGGCCGGCCAGTCTGTTTCCTGCCGCTCACTAGCCTCCAGTGCCAGCACGCAAGCCGTTTCCACGGTTTCGCCGCGGCCCAGGGCCGACAGGATGGCGAAAGCCTCCGGTTCAAGCCGTTTGAAGTAGATCTGGTTCTGGTGTCGATGGACGGCAAGGTAGACGCTCTGTTGAGCCGGCAGGCGCGGCGGCCGCCGTCGTTTGGGCGTCGTCGGGACCGAGCCCACGGCGTTGCTTGCCTCTTTGCGCAAGCCTTCGGATTCCCGCGCCTTGACCGCCAGCAGGAAGTCGTCCACGGCGTAATCCAGTTCCAGCAATGAAAGGTAGGGTTGCAGGTTGAGCCGCAGCCGGTCAGGCGGCAGATCAAGCACGTCATCAGGTGAAATCGCCGGTTTGGACGGCCCGTCAAAAGCCACGACCTGCGCCCATTCAAAGCGGACCATCTCGAGGGCCAGTTTCTCGCGGGGCGCGGCCCAGTGCGGTTCCTCGCGCAGGAAGTTCTCCAGCCGGCTGCCGAGGTCGCGTAAACTGTAAGAGGTTGATGGGTACCGCGCCAGGTAGGCCGTCGCAAGCTTCATAAACGCGCGCTGCCCGACGACGGCGCGAAAGCCGGGATAATCGTCGTGCAGGCAATCCAGCAGGCGGAACCAATATTGGCGATTATAGATTTCAAGCCGCTCAAAAGAACTCAGCCGGTCGTTCGGCTTGATGAATTCACCGGCCACTTCGTCCATGGCCCGGCCGTCCATCCACCGTTTCTGCATGCCCCACCCGGGGTCAAGGGGTCGAAACAGCGCGGCTGCCATCACGCGTTGCAGTTCACGCAATTGGGTGCGGGAACCGATTTTACGCGGCGGTCGAGGTGAGTTGTTGCTCACTGAACCGGCTGGCTTTGAGCGCTTCATGGTGAACCTCGTCAAAGGAGGGAATTCGGTCATCCCATTCCAACAAGGTCGCAGTGGGTCCGACCTGCTTCAGGGCGTGCGCGTACAACCCCCATACCGGATCAAGCACCGGGTGATCGTGGGTGTCGAGCGTATATTTTTCGAACTTCGAATGACCGGCGATATGGATCTGGCCGACCCGGTGATGCGGGATATGGTTCAGGTAGTCGTACGGATTGAAGTTATGGTTCTGGGACGAGACATAGATGTTGTTGACGTCCAGGAGGATGCCGCAGTCGGCCAGTTCCACCACCTCGCTCAGGAACTCCCATTCGGTCATTTCGGAGGCATGGTACTCGGCATAGCTGCTGACGTTTTCCACGCAAATGGGCACTTCCAGGTAGTCACGGGCCGCCCGGATTTTCTCGGCCGTGTGCCGCGCGACTGAAAAGGTGTAAGGCATCGGCAGCAAGTCGTGGGTATAACGGCCGTCGATGCTGCCCCAGCAGAGGTGGTCCGAGAGCCAGGGGGTATGAGTGCGCTGGACCAGGCGCTTGAGGCGCTTAAGGTGCTCGCGATTAAGTTTGTCGGCTGAACCGAAGTAAATAGCCACGCCGTGCTGAACGACCCGGTACTGTTCGAGGATGGCGTCGAGGACTTCGAGCGGCCGTCCTCCGTCGACCATAAAGTTCTCCGAGATGATCTCGAACCAGTCGACGACCGGTTTGTTGGCGAGGATATGGCGGTAGTGCGGCACACGCAGGCCGATGCCGATGCCGTACTCGGTAAAGCCGTTGAAAGTGTTTGCAGGCATGTCTGCGGATCGGTTGGGAACCGGTGACGGTTCGGCTGCGGCGGGAGCCGAAGGTTTGCCTTCCTCTCCCGCCGCGCCGTCGACCGGTCTGAATGGGGGGTTACTGCGCCTTGCTGCCGTCGGTAGCGCAGCCGCCTTTACCCTTGCAAGAATTCTTCCCCTTGCAACCATTGTCGCTGCCCTTGCACCCGCCTTGCCCCTTGCAGGCGTTCTTGCCTTGACAGGAATGTTTGCCCGCCGCTTGGTCGTCAGCCAGGGTGTGAAGCGTGAAGCCCGGCGGCGCCGTGACGCTTGCGGCATAGGCGCGCACGGCTGTGGACCCGGTTAAGAGGCCGGCCATGGCCGCCCCTGCGATCGCTGCTTTGGATGGTTTGATCATTGGTCGCTTTTTTGTCTTGGTGATTTGTAGTTTCGGCCTAAACGAGAGAGCTCAAGGGGAAAAAAACAACTGCAAGCCTGGGCTGGCCTCTCATTCGTCCTCTTCAGAATCAGAGCTAACCCGGGCGTCCGTATTCCGCGCGGCGAAAGTTTTTTGTGCCATTCGCGCCGGACCGGCCGGCCACAACGTAAGAGTTCACACGGTCACACGGCGGGCACAGCGGGTGTGGCGGGCACAACGTGAGAGTTCACACGGCGAACACGGCGAGCCACGGCGAACACGGCGGGAAGACAGGAATCATCCGCAGAACACGCAGAAGAACGCAGAAAAAGATCCACGAAACCGGAGCTTGACACCGGCAGCTCGCCCCCAGGATGCCGCTCCGAACTCCGAACTCCGAACTCCGAACTCCGAACCCCCTCCTCTTCCCGCCGTGGTCGCCGTGGACCGCCGTGTTCGCCGTGTGAACTCTTACGTTGTGCCCGCCGTGTGACCGACGCCCGACACCCGGCACCCGCAAATGCCTGATTGCGGCGGCGAAGGTTACATGCTAGCCTGCGGCAAAAGGAGGGTCGGCGATGGAACCTGTTTCGCAAGGTGAACTGCTCGTCGAAGACTGTCCCCAGGAAGATGTATTGAGTCGCATTCGAATCCGGCCCGTTCGAATCCTCGTCCCGATTGACTTGGAGAGTGCGCCGGCGGCCGTTCTCCGGTATGCGTCAGGCGCGGCGTTGAAATTCGGCTCCGAGTTGGTCCTTTTTTATGCGTTTGACGATCCCGAGTGCCGGCATGCATCGCGCGTGGAAAAGCAACTTTGGAAGTATCTCTCGGCCGTCCGGACCCGGCACCCGACGGCGCGCCTTTTCGTACGTGCCGGGGTTGTCGGCGATGAGGTCAAAGCCGTGGCCGCGTCGGTCGGGGCAGGTTTGATTGTGATGTCGCGCGATTATTATCACCGGTTTCTAAGTTGGATGGTGCGGGAAGAAGCCGGCCTCCTTACGATTCAGGGTATGCCGTGCCCGGTGGCGCTGGTGGACGCTCCGGATGCCGCAACTGACGGTGCCGGAGGAGAAGCGAGTATTGTCCCGGCCTTCGGCGGCAGTCCGGGAACCTCAATCATGCTCACAGAGCAGTCCCCGGAGCACCCGCCTGCGATGGTGCGGTACGCCGTATGGTCGTTGTCGGCGCGGTCGCGATTAAGAGATAGAGATGCACGCACCCGGCTGAATCGAGGCAGGTTTCGAGGACGGCATTGCATGCATAACGGCTGAACCCGGACGGCGCTGCACGAGGTGTCCAGCCGCTGCCTTAACCGCGCTCTGAAGGATGTTTCGATGAAGGTATCTTTTCTCTCGATCGGGATTGACGTGGCCGAAGCCGTCGTGGAAGTCTTCGCTTCTGAGGCGTCTCCGGACCCCGAGCGATCTGAAGGTGCCGGCGTTCACATTCTCGCTTCGATCCCCCGACATTATCGTGCGGAGGTCGCGGTCGTTTTTGGATCGCCTGCCGCTCGGGAAACCTTGGCTCAGGTACAAGACGGGAATCCCGCGGGCCAACTGCCCGAAACGTTGTCCTCGTTCCTCGCGCAATCGGGACGGCTCGGAATAAAAACGGTGCTGGCACGCGGCGCGCTGGTTGCTCTGCCCGCGCTCGCGGTACTGGTTGTGCCAAGGATTGCAAGAGCCGCGCTCCCTGCAGCCGGAAAAAGCACCCGCCTGCGGAGCTGGGTGAGGGGACTCCTGCCCGCTCCGCCGCCGCGCCTTCCTCCTTCCGGCGCTTGCACCCCTTCTCGAAACGGTTGAGCCCGTCTCTGCCGGATCGAAGCGGTGTTTCGTCGTTGATGAAGCGGCCCGCGATGCCAGGCAAGCTAGGGAGCATCGTCCGGCTCATTCCATTCGCCGGGACCGGACGCGCCTTCGGAGCGCAATTTTCGCAACTCGTCGCTGACGTCTTCGACCTGGTTCCACACGTCGCGGTCGACATAGATCGGCGCACCCTGGCGGGCGGCCAGAGCGATACAGTCACTCGGCCGCGCATCCAGTTCGAGCAGACGCTTGCGCAGCAGTTCATTCTCCGCCGTCACCACGAGAGTCGCGAAAAACGTGTCGTGCTCGAAATTGTTGATGACAACCCGCTCCAGTTTTGCGCCGAGCGCGCGCAATACCGTCGCCACGAGTTCGTGGGTAAGGGGACGCTCCGTCGGTGTGCCCTGAATGGCGAGCGCGATCGCAACGCCGACGCTCTGATCCACCAGGATCAGGAACACCTTTTCGGCGTTGCCTAAAAACACCGCGCAGCCCCCGTCCGCTGCGGCCAGGGCGCGGACCTGCACTTCGACCACGGCATTACTACTCATGAGGCATCCCCGGTTCGGCTCCCAACCCAGGACCGGCTTCCCCGGCGCACGCTACTCGGGACCCGTGGAAAATTCCGCGACCAGATATTCTTCCGCTTTGGTCAGCTCAAACTGATCAATCAGGTAGTAGCGGCTGCCAAAATGCTCACGCTTTTCCCCGATCAGCAGTGGGTCCAGCAAAGCGGATGCCGGCAGGGGCAGAAGTTCACTTTTCCACCGGTGCTGCTGGTCGACAACCAGGTAAAGGTTATCGAAAAGTTCTCGCGCCCGAAGGGCCTTTTCCCGGGTCTCTTTCGGGAGCAGCCCATCAAAGGTCGCCGTCAGCGAGAGGACCTTGGCGGGAAACCACTTGCTCACGACGCCGGCCGTGATCAGAAACCCCGTAATCAGGGTGGCGAAAAATGCGGCGCTGCAAAGGATCAGCACCTGGAAGATCGCGTCGGGCCCCTGAGCTGACGAAAAAGCCGGGTCGTCCATCAGGTGAGGGCCGGCGAGCAGACCGACGAGGGCCGCCGCCACTGCCGCGAGCAGGAGGTAGCAGAAGCTGGCTGCCCGATGGGCATTCAGGTTGCGCTGGTTGAGTGACTCGATAAACTTCTGGGCCCTGGAGAATGGAAGGTGGTTTGCCAGGTTGAGCGTCGCGTCGTAAGACGGCTTCCGCTCGAGGCCGATCTCGGCGTGAAGTTCATGGCTCCCTTCAAGATTAAATACCGCGAAGACCGGCAGTTCCGCACCGGTTGCCTCGTCCCGATAGGTTTGGTTCAGGCCTGAGGGGTCGAATTCGAGATAGGGAAGGCGTTTCCAAGGCGCTTTGGCGACCAGCGTCCTTCCTTGTTTGCTGTTTGCCTCGAGCGCGAAAAGGCCTTTGTCCGCCTTTTCGATCAGGCCGGCAGGCCGGCAATGGTTTTCTCTGAGGAGGGTAAGCTTTTGGCTCATACGGTTTTTAGAGCAGGGTTAAATTTCGGCCGGAACGGCCTTCAGAGTGGGCGTTTTGAAGTTCAGCGGGCTTTTGGAACTGCACGAAATCTCGGTTAATGGCGGAGGAACATAGCTGGGATTTGACCCGGCCAAGCTTCGGTTACAGCTAATCCGGACGGTACCACGCGCTTATCAGAATGAGAAGCAGTTTGCGCGATTCTCATGAGCGGAACGCCCGTCCGTTGGTCGGTGCGCCCGGACCGATTCCTCATGGACAGCGCTGCGTCCCGGCGTGACCGCCGGCCGGCGGGGCGCCTTGGTCTTTGGAAAATCTTTTGGAAAACGTGGAAAAACGCCAAACCCGGAACAAACAGTGCCGATTTCCCAAGGTATCGTTATGCGCCGGAAATCCTGGGCTTTCGCCCTTTGTGCTGCCGCTTATCTCACCATCGTCGGCGGGCTCACCGCCCTCAACTGGACGCAAACCGGCTCGATCGGTCCCGAACCGCGGCGGGACGGTCCCGAATGGGAGATCATCCGGACCTTGTCCCCGTTGCCGGAAACGCCGCCACCGGACACGACCAATGCGTTCGGGGACGATCCACGTGCCGCCAGGCTCGGCCAGATGCTGTTTTTCGAAAAAGGAATCGCGGGGCCAATCATCACGGGTAACGACGGCCACAACGGCGGCCTGGGCCAACCGGGCCAAACGGGCAGAATTGCCTGCGCGTCGTGTCACCAACCGGATTCAGGCTGGATGTTCGATGTGCGTTCCAATACCGGTGTACCGCAGAATCCGCACGCCACCGCGCTCGGTGCAACCTGGACGGTCCGCAACGTGTCGAGCATCATTAACACGGCTTATTACCACATCTGGCACGAGAACGACGGCGTCTCCGACTCCTCATGGGCCGATGCGCTTACGGACCCGGAGGATTATCACTCCCAGAACGGCAGCCGCCTGCAAGTCGCTCACGTTATCTGGAACAAGTATCACCAGGAGTACGACGCAATTTTCTCTCGCTCGCCGGCTCCGCTTGATCCCCGGCTGGATCCTCAGAACCCGCACGCAGCCGATTTCCCGCCGACCGGAAAACCGGGCGACCCGCAATGGGAAGCCATTCCTGACGCGGACAAGGACATCATCAACCACATTTTTGCAAACTTCGGTAAGGCGATCCAGGCTTACCTGCGTCGCTGCATCAGCCGGAACGCCCCATTCGACCGCTACGTGGCCGGCGATGACGATGCGATCAATCATTCCGCCAGACGCGGGTTGATGCTCTTCGTAAGCCAGCGGGTTAACTGCGTTGCGTGCCACTCCGGGCCCCTGTTCAGCGACAGCCAGTTCCATACCACCGGCCTCCACGTCAACACGGACCTTTCGCCGCATGCGGACCCGACGGAACTCGGCCGGTTCTCCGCCCTGCAGTTGGTGCTTTCGGACGCGGAGGGCACCACGGGCGAGTTCAACGTGAACAGCGAGTACAGCGACAATCCCAACACAGGATTTCTCACGGGCCTCGTCCCGACCGACGCGGATAAAGGCAAATGGCGTACGAAAGAGCTGAGGCAGGTGGGTGTGACGGCCCCTTACATGCATACCGGCCAGATGCCCACGCTGATGGACGTCATTAACTTCTACGACCGCGGAGGCGATCCGGCGGGAAGCTTCTTCGGAACCAAGAGCCCGTTGATGCACCCGCTGAACCTGACGCTGGAGGAGAAGTACGACCTGATTGCGTTTCTGAATACCCTTACGGGGGATCCGCTTCCTCCCTACCTGACGCAGGATACATCAAAGCCGGACCATTTCGCACCTCTGGATGATAACAACCCGCGCGACCGGCAAGGCACGCCACGGCACCGGGGCGACGGACGGCGGTAAAGAATGCCACGAATGGGGGAAGGTTACGGGTGCCGGGTGCCGGGTAACTGGTAACGCGTAACTCGTAGCTGGTAATGGGTGGCATTCGGCCACACGGCGACCACGGCAGGGAAGACTATGATCGCCTTTCAATGCCAGGGCCTGACACTCGGCACCCGGTTCGCACACAGTGCTCCGACTACCGCCCGTTACCAGCTACGAGTTACGCGTTACCAGTTACCCGGCACCCGGCACCCGGCACTCATAACCTTGCCCCATTTGTGGCATTTCACTCGGCGCTGCCTTCCCGGATGACGGCCTGAATCCGGTCCTGCACGGCGTCGGGCGGCACTTTGAATTTCGCCCGATCGTAAGTCATCAGCCCATTTACTTCGCCTTCCACGTCCGTGAGTTGCGTATAGATGGCGGCCCCCAACCCCTCACGGGCGAGCTCGCGGACGCGCGAGACGCCATCCAGAAATGCCTTTTTCAGCTGGGCTGCGTCCCTGAGTTCTTCATACCTCCAAAGGCCTTTATGCTTCCAGACGTGCGGCATAAACCCTTCCCCTTCAAGACCGGAATTACTGATGCCCCGGCCGCCGTATTCGCCAAGGACAATGACCCGGTTCAGGACGACATTCGGGTCAAGGCCGGCCACCTTGCCGAAGGGAACCTGGCCCTCGCGCTGGTAGGGTGAATTGTAATCGTGCTCATCGAACAGGTCGCCGCAACGCCGGTCGTTCCAGCCGCTGGCGTCATCCACGAGGCGGGTCGGGTCCCAACGCTTGAACAGGCCCGTAACACGCTGCGTATCGTACTGGCCCCATGCCTCGTTGAACACGGTCCAGATGATGATCGAAGGATGGCACGAGAGGGTCGCAACCATCCGCTGCATCTCCGTTTCAATCTGCGCCTTGGCTTCCGGGGGGCGTGCAAAATCCGGGTGATTCACCGTATGAGCGCTGTCGAGCACCGGGCTCAACGCCGGGAAATCCTGCCATACCAGCAAGCCCAGGCGGTCGGCCCAGTAGTACCAGCGGGCCGGTTCGACCTTGATGTGCTTGCGCACGCAATTAAATCCGAACCGTTTCTCCACCTCCAGGTCGTGTCTGAGTGCCGCGTCGGTCGGGGCCGTGTAGACGCCGTCGGGCCAGAAGCCCTGGTCGAGGGGACCGTAAAGGAAGATCGGATGATTGTTGAGGTAGAACCTGGTGATCCCGTGCGCGTCCTTGCGCCTCTCAATCTTCCGGAAACCGAAGTAGCTGGCGACCCGATCGGGGCCGAACGTAACCTCGAGGCCATAAAGAGCAGGGTGGCCGGGACTCCAGGCTTGCGGCGCAGGGACGGACAGGTGGACCGGCGCATTCGCCGGGCCCTGCTCCTCAGTTAGTCGCCGGCGGCCGTCGGGACTTTGCACGGCGACGGTGACCGGGCCATCGCCGCCTTCGGTGAGGACCGTGACGTCGACTTTTCCGGAGTCAAGGTCGGGATGCACTTCCAAGTTGCTGATGTACTGGCCGGGGACCTGCTCGAGCCACACCGTCTGCCAGATGCCGCTGACGGATGTGTAGGTAATGTCATGAAAAAAGTAGTCCGGGTCGTCAGCCAACAGCGTCTGTTTGCCTCGCGGCTGGTAGCTCTGGTTGTGCGGAGCCGGTTTGTTCTCGTCCGCTCCGGTCACCGGCTCGCCCTCGTCGGTCGCATCGAAAACCTGGACCGCCAGACTTTGGGTGTCGCCGTCACGCAGGAAAGGGGTGAGGTCAAGGGTGAACGGGTCGTACCCGCCCGCATGAATGCCTGCAAGGGTGCCGTTCAGAAAGACGACCGTGCGCCAGTCGCAAGCCCCGATATGCAGGAGGAGGTGGCCGCCGTCGGCCGGGCGCATGGCCGTGAAATCGCGGTGGTACCAGAGGTAATTGGCGCCGGTGAACCGTTTCTGAACGCCGCTGAGCGAAGATTCGATGCAGAACGGCACGAGAATCGTGCCTTGCCAGGAGGATGGCGGCTTGACGGCCTGGCTGCCGGTGACGGCGTAATCCCACAAACCGTTCAGGTTCTGCCATTGCGCCCGTTCGAGTTCCGGCCGGGGATATTCGGGCAGGACCGATTCGGGGCGGACCTGGTGGGCCCATCCGGTTTTCAGGTTGTCTCCGGCGGGCCGCCACCCTTGCGCGAAGACCGCTGCCGTCCAGAAGTAACAGAGCAACAAGATCGGGATCAGCCGGTCGCCCGGGCGCGGAAAAAGCGCGACAGGGTCATGCGCCCGCCGACCGGTGACGAAGGGCCCGAACCTACGCTGCGTGAGGGAACGGTTGACCATACAATTCAGAGTTCGATCATCAGGTAGATCCGGCCGGTTGCCTTCCACCCGTTTGACGATTTATCGGCTTGCGTTGGGTCGAAGGTCCGAAACCGGGACTGCCTGCATTTGTTCCGCCACGAAGGGCACAGCAGGCGTCCCGACGCAGGAACCCATGCAGATTCCTCAGGATATGCGCGGCTTGAAGGGGGAAACCCCGGCCCCATCGATCGTGCTCGACTGGTGATTTCCAACCGCTACCGGCACGCCGGGCGAAACCGGGGAGCCGAATTGAGGCAGACCGTCGGCATCCCAGGTAAACCCCTGAGCGCGAATGTTTCGGTCGCGCCAGCCGTGTTTCAGACGCGTTTTGGCGTGGTAGAATATCAGATCGCCGCCGTGGTGCGTGGTGATGAAACTGCAATGGCCGATGCCCCAGACTTCGGGTGTGGGTTCAAATACCGGGCCGATTTTCCGCCAGGCGGCGCGGTCCAGGAAATCGCCGTGGCGGTTGACGATCAGGCCGAGGCAATGGTCCGGGGTCCATGACGCGCTGGCTGAATAAACGACGCAGGTCACGCCGTTCCGCTGCAGCAACGCCGGGCCTTCACAAACGGGTGCGCCCCGCCTTTCCCAGGGTTCCCCCGGTTCGGTGAGGAGCGTGCGTGCCTCTTTGACGGTAGCGGGGTCGCTCATTTCCGCGATGTAGAGGTTCTGCGGCCCCGGGCGTGGTCCCGGCCAGCCTGACCAGAGAAGAAAAAGCCGGCCACGCGCGTCACGGCCGAGGGTGCCGTCGATGGCCCAGCCGCCCGTCTGCAGCACGCCGCGGGAACGGTATCGGCCGGCGGGATCGCTGCCCGCCGATTCGAGCACCCAAAGACGATGGTTGCGGTTGCGCCCGTCGTCCGCGGCGTAGTAGATGAACCATCGGCCGTCGACAAAGTGTAATTCGGGCGCCCAGACGTGTTTCGAATTCGGGCCGCGACGGGGCGCGGTCCAGACGACCGTGGGTTCGCGGCGATAAAGCTCGATCACGTCGGGCGCTGAGCGCACGTACAGCACGCGCCCGTCGGTGCTGATGGCGTGGTAAATCCCATCCCGAAATACGACGTAGGGGTCTTGCGAAGGTTTGGGCAGGAGCGGGTTTACGAAAAACGCACCGGGCGCCGGGTGATTCATTCTGCTGGTTTCAAGGTTCGTCAAGTGACGGCCGCGGTGCGCCGGCCTCGCCTTCTTACAGTCACAGGAACGAGTCGGCCAGCCGGGCGGTGTTCTGGGCCACCTTGAGCAGGAGGGGCCGGCCCTCCCAGTTCTCAGGCGTCAGCACGTCACTATCGGCAAAATACTTTTCCTGGAGGGTCCTGAGGCTGGCGACCACTTCCGGATCATAGATCACCAGCATGATCTCCGCGTTGAGGGCGAAGGAACGGATATCGATGTTCGTTGAGCCGACCAGGGCAACCGCGTTATCGACGGTCAGGTGTTTTGCATGCAGAAAGTGTGGCCGGTAGAGATGAATTTTCACCCCGGCATCGATCACAGCGCCGTAGTACGCCCGTTGGGCGAACTGGGTGAAGGTCTGGTTCGCGTGCAACGACAGCACCAGGTGCACGTCCACGCCCCTCAGAGCAGCCGAGCGCAGCGCCTGCAGAAAGACGTCGTCCGGGACAAAGTATGGCGTGGTGATCACGACCCGTTCACGAGCCGCGTAGAGCAACGCGATGATGAGTTCCTCGGCGTTCTCGCGGGCATACCCTGGTCCGCTCGGCACCACGTGGGCGGTCGATGTCCCTTTGCCGGTCAGCGCGGGAAACAATTCCTTCTCCGGGATCCGCGCACCGGTCTCAAAATAATGGTCGGCAAGAAAGACGGACTGCAATTGGGCAACGACCGGCCCGGTGAGGCGGACGACGAGTTCCTCGTTCGGGTAATTCTTGACGAATGCAGGATCAGCGATGTTCTGCGAGCCGGCGTAACCGATGCGCCCATCGACAACGGCCAGTTTACGGTGGTTGCGCAGGTCGAAGCGCGCCGCATTTCGCCGGAAAAATCCGACCGGGAGGGCGGCGTGCACTTCGACGCCGGCGGCGCGCAGCCGTGGTGCGAGCCGCCGGAGCGCCCGGCGCGATCCCACGGCGTCCAGCAACACGCGGCATGTGACGCCGCGTTTTGCCGCCTTGATGAGGGCGGCGGCAACCTGGCTGCCGGTGGCGTCCGGCTCAAAGATGTACGAGAGCAGGTGCACGTGGTGCCGGGCCGCCTCCACGTCGGCGATAAGCCGGTCGATTGACCCCTGATACTCAGGCAGCAACTCAACCGAGTTACCCCCGAATGGCTCGAAGTCTCCCAACCGGGTCGCAAGATCAGCGACCGGCAGCAGATTGGGCGGCAGATCGGGCGCGGCCAGCAGGCTCCTGGCCACCTGGGCCTGGGCCAGACGGATCATGCGGGACGCGCGCTGTTGCTGCGCGAGCCGGTGCTTAGGCAGCCGGATACGGCCGAACAGCGCATAAAGGAACAGGCCCGGCCACGGCAATAGAAAAATAAGAAGCAGCCAGGTCCGCGATGCCGCCGTGCTCCGTTTCTGCGGTACGTAGACCAGCATCACCACCCGGACAATCCATGCACTCAGGAGATAAAGGACGCCCTTCTTGACCATCCGCGCGACTAAAGCAGGAACGGGGCGCCAGCACAATGTTCCGGATCATTCCCCCCTGATCAGCCGCTAAAGCCGGATCAAGGATAGCGGCGAGCAAGCGGCCATCCTCGTTCCCTCGGATACCCTGGGGAAACGCGTAAGCGGCACACCGGCAGGCCGGAACCGGCGCTACATCATCGGGGGCATCGCCGGCGGAAGATTAGGCTTGTCGCTCGCGATATCCTCGTCCCCCGATTTCTCCGGCTCATCCTCCACGGAAGACCTGACGACAGGTTTTTCCTTTGCGATTTCGTCCAGGGGCAGATCCTTTTCCGCAGCTTCATCCTGCCGGTCGGTGCTTTCTCCTTCTGGTGCGTTCATTCGAACCTGACCATATAACCTCAGGCGATCGGGCGTCCATTCCGAAGTTTGATGGTCCGGCGACGGGTCTTGACCGGAGAAACGGCCGATCCGACAGTCCGCCGCCTCCCTTCCCACGCCCCATGCCGCACCGGACACCCGACACTCGACACTCGACACCGGCACCTGCTATCGGGACTGCGTAGATTCCTTGAGGCGCAGGTAACCGTGGTTACAGGCATCCGAGATCGCAACGGACGACAGGATGGAAGCCAGGAGCCGGGTAGGCCGCGGCGCAAAGAC
Organism: Verrucomicrobiota bacterium; assembly: GCA_019247695.1. Classification (NCBI taxonomy): domain Bacteria; kingdom Pseudomonadati; phylum Verrucomicrobiota; species Verrucomicrobiota bacterium. The sequence continues at coordinate 59,295 of JAFBAP010000117.1, forward strand.
CAGCCCGAAAGCCAGCCCGGTCGCCACCCAGAGCCCGATGCAGTAGGGGCAGGTGACCATATCTCCGATTGCCCGCTGCAACCCCTCGCCGCGGGCATCTTCCTCCACCTCGCCGGAGCCGGCGGCCTTTTCAAACCGCGTGAACGGTGCGCGTAATCCGCTCGTGACCTTGTCCTTGGTGATCAGACGGCTGAGCCGGAAGGTTGCCACACCGATCAGGCCGACATCGGCAAGCGCGATCTTTTCCGGCACCGCCGACGCCCGGTGTGCCGCTCCCAGTAACATCGAAAACACCGTGGTATACACGGCCGCCAGCGCGCCGTAACCCAGCAAGGGTTCCCCCGAATCGCCATAGCCGCCGAACAGTTTCTGCGCGGCCGGCTTCACGTCCAACAACTTCGCATCCATGATAAATGCTCTTCGTTTGGCGGTTCCAGAATGGATGACTTTAGAGCCGAATCGCCGGGACGGATCCCTTTGGCGCTGGGGGGGAAACCGGAACCAAGTCGGGCAAAAAGCATCGCAATACGATCAACCAAGGGGCTATAGGTCCGGACACAGGAGCGCACGCGATAATCATCCTGGTGCGCCCCTTGTGCTGCCCCCGGCAGGGGGTGGCCGCTGGAGTATGCCTCAGATCTTCTCGCCCAGGGTAAGTCTTTGGTTCAAGACCGCGGTGATCCTTGCACCGTTTGCAGTCGTCCTCGGAGGACTTGCGGCCTACCGGTTTTCCTACTCGCCGTACCCGACGCAGGTGGATCTGCCGCTGGATCAGCCGGTGCCGTTCAGCCACCAGCACCATGTGGGCGGGTTGGGCATCGACTGCCAGTACTGCCATACTACCGTCACCAAAACCGCGGATGCGGGTATGCCCGACACCCACACGTGCATGACCTGCCATTCCCAGATCTGGATCGAAGCGCCCGTCCTGCAGCCCGTGCGCGACAGCTTGAGTTCGCGTCTGCCGATCCGGTGGACCCGCCTCCATAACCTCGCGGACTACGTGTATTTCAATCACAGCATCCACGTGAACAAGGGGATCAGCTGCACCAAGTGTCACGGCGACGTCGAAACCATGCCGATCACCTGGAAAAAGGTAACCCTGCAGATGGGCTGGTGCCTGGAATGCCACCGGCACCCGGCAGCGGCCTTCAGCCCGCCCAACGACACTTTCCAACCGCCGCAGGTTTTTACGCTCAACTGGCGCCTGGACGCGGATCCGGATGCAAAACGCTTTGTGCAGAAACAACTCGAGGGCGTTGCCTCGGTCCGTGAGCTTACCGATTGCTGGACGTGCCACCGATGACTGACCCCGATCCATCTCCCCGGCCGGAGGACCCGGCGTCCCGCCGTCGCTGGCGCAGCCTGGACGAATTATCGCAATCCGATGAATTCCGGGCGTGGGCTCAGCGGGAGTTTCCTGAAGGTGCCTCCGAATTCTCCGACGCGGTGGAACGCCGGGAATTCCTGCGAGTAATGGGGGCGGCCTTGGCGATGGCGGGTTTGGGCGCGTGTTCGCGGCCCCCGCAGTTGAAGATTGTGCCGTACGTCGAGCAGCCCGAAGAGATCCTGCCGGATCGTCCCCTCTATTTCAGCACGGCCATGACGTTGGGAGGCTTTGCCACCGGCCTGGTGATACGGAGTAACGAGGGACGGCCGACGAAAGTCGAGGGCAACCTGTCCCACCCGTGCAGCCTGGGCGCGACCGGACCGCTCGAACAGGCGGCCGTGCTTCAGCTTTATGACCCGGACCGTTCCCGGGTGGTGCTTCATGAGGGTAACATCGAACCGTTTGAGGCTTTGCTGGGCGCGGTCCTCGGCGAGATGGAACGGCAGCGACCCGAACGCGGCCGTCGCTTCCGATTGCTGACCGGAGCCGTCAGTTCGCCGACCCTGATCAGCCAAATCAACGCGCTCCGGGCGGCCCTGCCGGAAATGAAGTGGCATCAATGGGAACCGTTCTCACGGTGGTCGATCTACCGTGCCGGCCAACTCACGACGGGCCAGCTCGCCGAACCTGATTACCGCCTTGAAAACGCGGATGTCATCGTCACCCTGGATTACGACTTTCTGGGGATCGCGCCGGACCGGCTAAGGCTCGCCAAGGCTTTCACCCGGCGCCGGCGGTTTGACCGGGACGATTTTCGCGACCCTAACACGTTATTTGTCGCGGAGCCGGCGTTGACGATCACCGGCTCGGTGGCACAAGCGCGCCTGCCGTCGGCCGCGCGCGAGATCGACTGGCTTGCGCGAAACCTCGGGGCGCGGCTGCAGGTTTGCCCGGCGCCGGCCAAAGCAGCAGAAGGCTCGGCGCGAGATTGGCTGGACGCCGCCGTAGCCGCCTTGCAGGGGCACCCCGGCCGGAGCCTGGTGCTGGCCGGGCCGGGACAGCATACCGAAACGCACGCCCTGATTCATTCCATAAACCAGAAGCTCGGCAACCTGGGCCAAACCATCACTTACAGGCAGGTGGCGGCCGCGGAGCCGGTCGACCACCCGGCTTCGCTTCGCGAGTTGGTACAGGACCTTGCCACCGGTGCGGCAGACAGCGTGTTGGTGCTGGGCGGCAATCCCGTGTTCACCGCACCCGCCGACTTCAAGCTGGGTGACAAGCTCGGGCGCGCCCGTTTCTCCCTGTATGCCGGGTTGTATGACGACGAGACCGCGGCTTGTTGCCGGTGGCACGTGCCGGAGCGGCACTTTCTGGAGGGCTGGTCGGACACGAGAGCGGTGCAGGGCGAATCGTCCATCGTTCAACCTTTGATTGCGCCGCTTTACGGCGGGATTTCTGTCCATCAACTGCTGGCGGCATTTCTGGGCCAACCGGCGGCGATCGATTATGACATCGTGCGCGATTATTGGCGCCGGCACGGCAACTGGGGCCCGGACTTCGAAAAACAGTGGCGCCAGGTCCTGAGCGACGGGGTGATCGCTAACAGCGCCACCCCCGAGATTACCTCGTCAGGTGCGTCGCCCGGACCCGGGGCGGCGCCGCCACCGGCGCCGGCGGGTGGGCCGGTCGGGAATGAAGGTTACGAGATCACGTTTGCCCCGGACCCGGCGTTATGGGATGGGCAGTTTGCCAACAACGCGTGGCTGCAGGAACTGCCCAAGCCTTTTTCAAAAATTACCTGGGGGAATCCCGCCGTCATCAGCCCACGGGCGGCGCAACAACTCCGCGTCGAAAACGGCGACGTCGTCCGGCTCCGGCGCGAGGGCGCGGAATTGGAAATCCCGGTTTGGATCCAGCCCGGCCAGGCCGAACGCACCATTACCCTTTACCTGGGCAATGGGCGGCAGCGGGCCGGCCGCGTGGGCAACGGCACCGGTGTCGACACCTACCGCATGCGCTTATCATCCGGCCTATGGTTCTGCAGCGGGGTGCAGGTGGAGCGCGCCGGCCGCTACGTCCAGCTCGCCCAGACTCACCTGCATCACTCCATGCATGGGCGGGACTTCCTCCGGACCCTGCCGTTGACCGAATTCCAAGCCGGCAAGCGGCCCGAAGGCCGTGAGCCGGATCCCGAACCGGATGACACGCTTTACAATCCCACGAAACTGTTGACGGCGGCACGCCAGTGGGGAATGTCGATCAACCTCAGCACCTGCATCGGGTGCGCGGCCTGCGTGATCGCCTGCCAGGCGGAAAACAACATCCCCTCAGTCGGGGCAGGCCAGGTGATCATGGGAAGAGAAATGCACTGGATCCGGGTCGACCACTATTTCGAGGGGGATCCGGCCAATCCGCGGATCTACCAGCAGCCCGTTCCGTGCATGCACTGCGAGACCGCGCCGTGCGAACTGGTGTGCCCGGTGGAAGCCACGTTGCACAGCAGTGACGGCCTGAACCAACAGGTTTACAACCGTTGCGTCGGCACCCGCTACTGTTCCAACAACTGTCCGTACAAGGTGCGCCGGTTCAACTTCCTGCAATTCGCGGACACCAGGACCCCGGGCTCGCAATTGGTCTGGAACCCGCAAGTGACGGTCCGAAGCCGGGGCGTGATGGAGAAGTGCACTTATTGCGTTCAACGGATCCGCACCACCGAGATCCAGGCCGAGAATGAAAACCGGCCCATCGAGGATGGAGAAATCGTGCCGGCGTGCGCGCAGGCCTGCCCGGCCGACGCGATCGTCTTCGGCAACGTGGCGGATCCGCATTCGCAAGTTTCACGTCTGAAAGCCCTCCGTTTGGATTATTCCATGTTGGGCGACCTTAACACCCGTCCGCGGACCACCTACCTGGCCCGGGTTGAATGGACGGGCAAACCGGCGCCTGCGACTCCTGACGACAAACGGCCAACGACATGATCACGGACCAGACGCAGGCGAAGGAAGGAACGCGGGCTCAAGCGGAGAAGGAAGAAACGCCGGAACCGCTGGTGCGGCCGGGCGAAACCTTCAGGTCCGTAACCGAGAAGATCAGCGGCATCGTCCTGGACCGGCGCCATCCGTTACCCTGGTGGATCTGTTTCGGCGCGGGCTTTCTGCTGATGATGGGGTTCTTCTACGCGGTTTCCGTACTGCTGGCGGTCGGCGTCGGGATCTGGGGCATCAACATCCCGGTGGCGTGGGGTTTTGCGATCACGAACTTCGTCTGGTGGATCGGGATCGGGCACGCCGGCACCCTGATCTCCGCCATTCTCCTCCTGCTGCTCCAAAAATGGCGCAACTCGATCAACCGGCTGGCTGAAGCGATGACGCTTTTCGCAGTCGCCTGTGCGGGCCTGTTTCCGCTGCTGCACCTGGGGCGGCCCTGGGCTTTTTTCTGGCTGTTACCGTACCCGAACGGCATGGAACTGTGGCCGCAGTTCCGCAGCGCCCTGGTGTGGGACGTATTCGCGGTCGGAACCTACCTGACGGTCTCCATCTACTTTTGGTACACCGGCCTGGTGCCTGACGCGGCGACGTTGCGGGACCGGGCGAAAACGCGTTTCGGCCGGGTGGTTTTCGGTATCCTGGCGCTGGGTTGGCGTGGATCGGCACGCCACTGGCGGAACTATGAATCGGCCTACCTGCTGATGGCCGGCCTGGCAACCCCGCTGGTGCTCTCGGTGCACAGCGTTGTCAGCTTCGACTTCGCGACGGCAATCGTGCCGGGCTGGCATTCTACCATTTTCCCGCCTTACTTCGTCGCGGGCGCGGTCTACTCGGGATTCGCCATGGTGCTCAACATCATGATCCCCCTGCGCAAGTGGTACGGGTTGGAGAACATAGTAACCGGGAAACACCTCGACAACATGGGCAAGGTGATGCTCGCCACCGGTTTGATGCTCGCTTACGGCTACGTCTTCGACATGTTCACCGCGTGGTACAGCGCGGATCCGGCCGAACAGTATTCACTGGTCAACCGTGCGGGCGGACCCTACGCGTGGGTCTTCTGGCTGCTGATCCTGGTTAACGTGATCCTGCCCCAGGCGTTGTGGTGGCCGTACGTGCGAAGAAATCCCGTCCCGCTCTTCTTCGCCGCGCTCAGCATCAACCTGGGCATGTGGATCGAGCGTTTCGTCATTGTGGTCGTCAGCCTTAACCGTGACTACCTGCCGTCGAGCTGGCGCCTGTTCATTCCCACCGGTTGGGACTGGTTAACCCTCTTCGGCAGCCTCGGCTTGTTCTTCGCCCTCATCTTCCTCTTCGTCCGGTTCTTGCCGATGGTAACCATATTCGAGGTCCGATCTTTGATCGCGGAAGAAAAGGAGGGCTCGGCGTGAAAGGGTTTTCTACCGTCTACGGCGTGATCGCCGAGTACAACTCGGAAGACGCGCTCTGCGAAGCCGCCCGGAACGCGCGGGCGCACGGTTACCGCAAGCTCGACGCGTTCAGCCCGTTGCCGGTCAAAGGTCTGGACGAGATCCTTGGGCTTAAACCGAGCCGGGCGCCCGTCTGGGTGTTCACCGGAGGGCTGATCGGCGGCTTCACCGGGTACTTCATGCAGCTGTGGGGAGTCGGGATCAACTACCCATTCGACGTCGGCGGGCGCCCTCTGAACAGCTGGCCGCTTTTCATTCCGATTACCTTCGAACTGACAATCCTGGGAGGAGCAACTGCAGCCGTCCTCTCGTTGTTTTTCCTGAACGGGCTCCCGCGGTTGAATCATCCGGTCTTCGCGGCGCCGGGTTTCGAACGCGCCACGACCGACGCGTTCTTCCTTTGCGTGCTGTCGAGCGACCCGGACTTCGATCCGATGCTGGTGCGCCGGTTTTTTCTCCAGGAGACCGGCGCCATCACGGTAACGGAGTTACGCCGATGAAAATGCCCGCGCTTTTTCTGGCCGTCGCTGCGTGCGGGCTGATGGGGTGCCGCAATGAAATGAGGTACGACTCACGGCTGAAACCTTACCAGGAGACCCCGTTTTTCGCCGATCGCAACTCTTCACGCCCCTTGGTAAGCGGCGTGGTCCCGCGCGGGGAGGCGCGCACGGATGATTTTTTTTACACCGGGGAGATCAATGGTCACCTGGTGCGCGGATTTCCCGCGCCGGTCACGCTTGAGCAACTCAGGAAAGGGCGGGAGCGCTATAATATTTACTGTTCGGTGTGTCACGGCATCACCGGGGTAGGGGACGGCATGATCGTGCAGCGGGGTTTCCCGCGGCCGCCCTCCTTTCACGATCAGCGCCTCCGGGACGCCCCGGAGGGGCACTTCTTTCACGTAATCACCCATGGCTACGGCGCGATGTACTCGTACGCCGGCCGGGTTGAACCCGCGGAACGCTGGGCGATTATCGCCTACATCCGTGCGCTGCAGTTAAGCCGTGACGCCAGGGTCGACGACGTGCCGCCGGCTGAGCGTGTTCACCTGCCGGAAAACGGAGGGAACAGTGGCGGGCACTAACGCAAACCGCCAAACCCTTGGGCAGTTAGGCGGGAGCATTGTCGCCGTCGCCGCCCTTGCGGCACTGATCGTCGGGTTTGTGGTTAATCCGAGGCAGGCCTATCCCTCCTACCTGATCGGGTTCCTGTTCTGGCTGGGGCTGACGCTGGGCGGCCTGCCGGTGCTCATGCTGCATCATCTGGTCGGCGGCAAATGGGGTTTTACCCTCCGCCCGGTTTTCAGTGCCGCGCTGGCGACCCTGCCCCTCATGACGGCGTTAGTGTTGCCGCTCTTCTTCGGCCTGAAACACCTTTATCCCTGGGCCGGGCTGCCGGCCGAACATGCGGCCCACGTGCTTCACCAGCGCGCCATCTACCTGAACACCCCGGCGTTGATCATCCGGACCATCGTGTACTATGCCGTTTGGCTGGGGTTAGCCTGGCTGCTGGTCTGGCGTCCCGTTCCGGCCGGCGCTCAACCCTCAAAAATCCGGGCCAGGCTGCAGCTGATCAGCGGAATCGGGCTCGTGGTCTTTTGCGTGCTCACGTCGTTTACGGTTATCGACTTGCTGATGGCAGTCGAACCGGCGTGGTATTCCAGCATTTTTCCCGGGATCGTGTTGGACGGCCAGGTGCTGTGCGCGCTGGCGCTGGCCCTCCTGCTCAGTCTGCCTCGGTCCAAGGCCGGCCGCGACCGTCTCGATGAGGAGCAGCTCAACCATATTTCGACCCTGCTCTTCGCGTTCATCCTGCTGTGGGCTTACTTCAGCGTTTCCCAATTGATCATCATTTATGCCGGTGACTTGCCGCATGAGATCAGCTGGTACCTGCACCGGACACGAGGAAGCTGGCTCTGGGTGGCGTGGGTCGTGGCCGTCGTGCAGTTTGCGCTTCCCTTCCTCCTGTTGCTGTTTCGAGGCATCAAGAAATCGCCTAAAATGCTGCTCCCGATCGCGGCGGGGCAACTGCTGATTCAGGTGATCGCAATGTTCTGGTACACGGCTCCGGCCTACCGCCATGCGCTGCGGGTGACGTGGACGGATGTTGCTGCGTTCGTGGGCATTGGGGCGGCCTGGGTGGTCGTGTTCGGCTATCGGTTAGCCCGCGAACCCCGGCTCGAGGCGCTAACGCCTGATCGAGGCGTAACCGGCCATAGTTCAGGGCTGATAACAGGAGGGAGGCGTTAGATCGGACCGACATGACTGCTCACACCGAAATCCGGCCAAGAGGAGGCCATGAGTCCTCCGGGATTCCCCTGAAGCCGCTGCTGTGGTTCGTGGCGGGCTTTATCGCCACGGCCGTGGTCATCCATTCGGCATTGGCCGGCTATGCCTCCCTGCTCGGCGCGCAACATAAGCACTTTGGCCGGGTCTATCAACTTCAGCCAACCCAGGTCCCGGCGTACCCGGCGCCCGCCCTCCAGGTAAACCCGCGGATTGACCTTCAAACCTACCGGACCCGGGCAGACCACGATCTGAATAGTTATGGCTGGATCGATCAGGGACAAGGGGTTGCGAAAATCCCGATCGAACGGGCAATGGATCTGCTCCTGGCGCGCGGTTTACCGGTACGTCCGGCCGTCCAGGATGGGCCGACCGAGTTGAATATGCAGGAGCAAAAAGCGGCTGCGGACAGCGCCGGGGCCGCGGAACAACCCCCGGGACGGAGGCGGCCGTGAACGGGTGGAAAGAATGGCCGCTCATGATCGGCTGCGCCCTGCTGGTATCGGCCGTCCCGTCACCGGCTGCTGTACGATCAGCTGCAGACCTGACTCGCGGCATCGTTTACGAGCAGCGTCTTACGCAGCAGGTATCGCCCGGGCTCAACTTTGTCGACGACCGGGGCCGACCGGTGAAGCTGGGCACCTATTTTCGCGGGCGTCCGGTTGTGCTGGCCATGGGTTATTACCGCTGCCCGATGTTGTGCGGGATCGGTATAAATGCCGCAGCGCGCACCCTGGAGGAATTTCCACCGCAATCCTCGGCCCGGGACTTCGAGTTCGTCTTTGTCAGCGTGGATCCGGCGGAGAACTATCTGGCGGCCGCCGAGAAGAAGAGCGAATACCTTCGCAAACTGGGATGGGAGCCGGCGGCCGAGCGTTCGCATTTTCTGACCGGCAGCGAGGCCGAGGCGGCGCGACTCGCCGATCAGATCGGGTTCCGCTACCGCTATGATCCGGAAGCGAAACAGTACATTCACCCGAGCGGCCTGGTGGTCCTGTCGCCGCAAGGCAGGATTTCCTCCTACCTGTTGGGCATCGACTACCCCGCGGCTGAGTTTGAGCGTGCGTTGGGTAATGCGCGTCGCGGGCAACCGGGTATAGCCGGCCGGATCATCTCCATTCTCTGCTTTTCACAGAGCCCGGCGCCCGGCACCGTTGCCTATTGGGTACAGATCGCCCTTCGATGCGGCGCCGTTCTCACCCTGGGCGGATTGGTTCTACTGGTTCGCTTTAAACACCGGAGTCCGGATCGGACGTATTCGGGCGCATGAACCACCTGCCGATCATCCTTGCGCAGTTTCAGTTCCTGCCGGACCAGGGTTCCGCCCTGGCCCGGCACGTTGACCGGCTCTTTTGGACGCTGACCGGCGTTTGCGGCACCATCCTGTTTGCGATTGCCGCCGTCATCATTTACTACCTGGCCAAGTACCGCCGCTCCAACCTCAACGTCGACCGGACCCTCGGGAATAAGTCGACGCTGCCCGCCGAAACCACGTGGACCTTGATCCCGTTGGTCATCTTCATCGGGATGTTCGCCTGGGGCGCCAAGATCTACTTCCACAAAAACCAGGTGCCGAGGGACGCAATTGAAATCGAAGTCGTCGGCAAACAATGGATGTGGAAAATCCAACACCCCGAAGGTAAGAAGGAGATCAACGAGTTACATGTGCCCCTGGGTAAAACGATCAAGTTGGTTATGATCTCCCAGGATGTGATTCACGATTTCGGTTTGCCCGCTTTCCGGGTGAAGGAGGACGTGCTGCCGGGGCGCTACACCATGGAATGGTTCACGGCGACCAAAACGGGCGTGTTCCGCATTTTTTGCAACCAGTACTGCGGGACGGATCACGCCAACATGATCGGGCAGGTCTATGTCATGGAGCCGCAGGCCTACGCAGCCTGGTTGCGCGACGGCATGAATCCTACGCCGATCGTAAAGGCAGGCGGGGAGCTGTACCGGTCACTGGGCTGCAGCGGATGCCACGAATCAAACGGTGTGGTCCGGGCGCCGCCCCTGCACGGCTTGTATGGACATCCGGTCCCGTTGCAGGATGGCCGGATCGTGGTCGCCGACGAACGTTACCTCCGGGACTCAATTTTGATGCCGAATTACGAGATCGTCGCCGGTTACGACCCGGTCATGCCCAGCTTTGCCGGGCGGTTGTCCGAGGACCAGATTTACCAGTTGATTGCCTATGTCAAAAGCCTCGCCGCGAACGAACCGGCGAGCGCCAGCGTCTCGGCACCCTAGCCCGGAGTCATGATGTTATGAGCCTTGCCTTCCAAGCCGTCGAGATTGATCCCCGAAGAGCCCCGGAGAATTACCTTTCCAAACGAGGTATTTTTTCCTGGCTGTTCACCACCGACCACAAACGCATCGGGATCCTGTACCTGATATCCATCATTGGCTTTTTCTTCATTGGCGCCGTGGCGGCCTTGATCATGCGGCTGAACCTGCTGACGCCCCGCGGCGACCTGGTGCAAGCGGAAATGTACAACCGTCTATTCACCTTGCATGGCGTGCTGATGGTGTGGTTCTTCCTGATCCCGTCGATTCCGAACGTGCTCGGCAATTTCATCCTGCCGATCCTGATCGGTGCGCGGGACCTGGCGTTTCCGAAGCTCAATCTGCTGAGTTGGTACGTTTTTATGCTCGGCGGCGCCTTCGTGCTTTATGCGGTGCTGATCGGCGGTGCCGACACCGGCTGGACGTTTTACACCCCCTACAGCTCGACGTACGCCAACTCGCACGTCGTGTTGATGGCCACCGGCGTCTTCGTTTCCGGGTTTTCCTCCATCCTCACCGGGTTGAATTTCATCGTTACCACCCACACGATGCGCGCACCCGGGGTCACCTGGTTCAAGCTTCGCCTGTTTGTGTGGTCCAACTACGCCACCAGCGTCATCATGGTGCTTGCCACCCCCGTTCTGGCGATCACGCTCCTGCTGCTTTCGATCGAACGAATCTGGAAGGTCGGCGTGTTCAACCCGGCGCTCGGTGGTGATCCGGTGTTGTTCCAGCACCTGTTCTGGTTTTACTCGCATCCGGCCGTCTACATCATGATCTTGCCCGGCATGGGGGTGGTGAGCGAGTTGGTCGCCGCGTATTCGCGGAAGCGTATCTTCGGCTATACCTTCGTGGCATTCGCAAGTATCGCAATCGCCGTGATCGGCTTTCTGGTCTGGGGACACCACATGTTCGTGGCCGGCCAATCGACTTACGGTGCCATGGTCTTCTCCTTCCTGAGTTATCTGGTGGCGGTTCCTTCGGCCATCAAGGTCTTTAACTGGACGGCAACCCTCCGGAAGGGCAACATCCGCCTGGACACACCGATGCTCTACGCCATCGGGTTCATCGGGCTTTTCGCGGCCGGCGGCATGACGGGGTTGTTCCTGGCCGCCCTCGGCGTCGACATGCACGTGCACGACACCTACTTTGTCATCGCGCATTTCCACTACATTATGGTCGGAGGCATGGTCCTGGCCTTCATGGGCGGCCTGCATTACTGGTGGCCGAAAATCAGCGGACGGCTGTACCCGGAGTTTATCGCCAAGATGGCCGCCATCGTGACGTTTCTCGGGTTCAACCTGACCTTTTTCCCGCAGTACGTGCTGGGGTACCTGGGAATGCCGCGCAGGTACCACGCCTATCCGGAGCAATTTCAGGTCTTCCACGTGCTTTCCACCGCAGGCGCAACCATCCTGGGGGTGGGCTACGCTTTACCCTTCTTCTATCTTCTTTGGTCCTGCCGGTACGGGCGCCCTGCCGGGCCAAACCCCTGGAAGGCAAAAGGTTTTGAGTGGGAAATCCCTTCACCGCCGCCCACTCACAATTTTGAGGTAACTCCGGTGCAGACGGAGCCGCCGTACAACTATAACCCGGCCGAGCCGGATCCGATCGAGGCGAGGGGCGAATGAGCGAGTCTCCGTCCATTGCCGTCCACGAGCAGTTCGACGACCTCGCGCAGCAACGCGAATCGGCGCACCTGGGAATGTGGATCTTTCTCGGCACCGAGCTGATGTTTTTCGGGGGCCTGTTCCTGGGATATACCGTCTACCGGATCAGCTACCCGCGAGCCTTTGCAGAAGCCGCCCATCACCTGGACCTGGTCATGGGTTCCCTCAATACTTACATCCTGTTGACCAGCAGCTTCCTGTACTCGCTCGCGATTTCGACGTATCGGGCCCGGCACCGGGGACCAACGTTGGTCCTGCTCGGGTTGGCCATGCTCCTCGGAATCATTTTCCTCGGGATCAAAGGCTCTGAATATTACGAAGACTGGGAACACGGGTTTTTGCCGGGACCGGCGTTCACTTATCAGGGGCCGGACCACGATCACGTCCTGCTCTTTTTTGTGTTGTACTTCATCGCCACGGGTTTGCATGCGCTGCACCTGCTGATCGGAATCTTTGTAACCCTCGTTCTCATCGGGCTCGTCGTGCGGAGCTGGTTCGTCAAAGATCGCGAGGTGGCGATCGAAGTATTCGGTCTCTACTGGCATTTTGTCGACTTTATCTGGATCTTTATCTTTCCGCTCTTCTATCTTCTGGGAGGACCATGACGGAGAACGCACGTCCGGCTTCATTTCTGACCTTCATTTGTCTCGCCGCGCTTCTGGGCGTAAGCATCCTCGTTTCGCGCCTCCACCTCGGCCCGCTGCGCATCGTGATCATTCTCCTGCTGGCGGCCGGGCAAGGGCTGCTCGTCCTGCTCAACTTCATGCGGGCACGGCTGAGCAGCCCGCTGATCTGGGCGGCGGCAGCTGCATCGTTTCTTTGGCTGGGCATCTTGTTCAGCCTGGCGCTGAGTGATTACCTGACCCGTCCCGTAACGTGGTAAGGGCCGGGGCCGGTACCGTGTGAGCACCAAGGGCCCGGTGATTGGGGTAAGATCTCGGGAGGGGGCCGTCTGGTCCATCGTTTACCGACTGAAAGACTGAGTCGTTGATCCCGGCACCATTTACACCATTTCGACGGCCATGGAGGTAAAATGTTGTCTTCCTCCCCAGGCACCCTGCCGGAGTTAAACCTATTAAACCGTATAAACAGCCGAGGCCCAGCGGGCCGGGTGACGGTTTGATGGCCTGAAGGGCCAAAGGAACATAGCCCAGGGTTTCACCCCGGGGAGGGGTTTTTCCCCCCGAATTAGCCCTCCTAAGGCATCACGCCTGTACGCCCTCCCTAACAAACACCCGCCCGCCGGGTTGGATTTGCTGAAGGGGCGGCAGAAGGCGTTGCTTACGGATTCTGCCGCCCCTTCAGGGCTCGATCGTGATTTTACGGTTATCCAGGGTAAACCCTGGGCTATGTTCTACCGGCCCGTCGGGCCTAAGACAAAGTTTTACCTCGATGGTCATCGAAATGGGATGATTGAGACTTAATCGATACGATCAGGGTCATTTTTCCTTGGAGTTTCCGATGATCACGTTTGTTAAAGCTCAATAAAGACCCCTTCCCGGGACTGAAGTACCTGCCTAACCTCAGCCGTCCCTCCGGGACGAAAGCACTACCCGGCCTGCCGCCCTTGACTAAATGGCAGTGGGGTAAACCCTGGGCCATGTTCCCTTGGCCCTTCGGGCCGTAAGGCGGTCAGGGCTCTCACGGTGCTGCCCGAAGGTTTGTCTGCTTTCGCCCCGCGGTTGCGTCTGAACGGCTTCAGAGCTTGCCTTGTCTCGCGATTTTAACTACTACTGGATAAGGTTCTATCTGCTCGCCCCGGGCGTGGTGCCTCCGGCGCCGGTGCCTTTTTTCAACCGGTAAAAAATGGGTCTAACCCGAGGCAGCAGGTGAGGTACCCCGCAAACAATCACTCTGATCCCCCCTCCGCCCATGTGGTCACAAGTCTACGATCCGTTCGGGAACGCCTTCCTCTCAACCTTGGTTGCGGCGGTTCCGATCGTCGTGCTCCTTGGCGGAATCGGTTGGCTTCGACTCCAGGCTCACGTTGCCGCCGTCCTGGGCCTGCTCAGCTCGTTACTGGTGGCAACCCTGGCGTTTCATATGCCACCGGGGATGGCCGCGGCAGCCGCCGTGACCGGGGCTGCCTACGGACTCCTGCCAATCGGTTGGATCGTACTGAACGTCATCTTCCTGTATCAGCTAACGGTAGAGAACGGGTCTTTCAGCATCCTGCAGGAGAGCATCGCCTCCCTCACGCCTGATCGCCGCCTCCAGCTTGTTTTTATTGCCTTTAGTCTGGGCGCCTTCTTCGAAGGCGCCGCCGGCTTTGGAACGCCGGTTGCCGTGACCGGCGCGATGTTGATCGGCATCGGTTTCCGGCCATTGCAAGCCTCCGGTCTTTCGCTCATCGCCAATACCGCTCCCGTGGCGTATGGGGCCATCGGCACCCCGGTGATTGCGTTGAGCGCCGTAACCGGCCTCGATCTTCATGAACTCTCCGGAATGGTCGGCCGGCAGTTGCCGTTTTTTTCTGTGATCGTACCGTTCTGGCTGATCTGGTCATTCGCCGGCTTCCGCGGCATGCTCCAGGTCTGGCCCGCATTGCTCGTGGCCGGCGTCGCTTTTGCCGTCCCGCAATACCTGATTTCCAATTTTCACGGCCCGTGGCTAGTCGATGTCGTCGGCTCACTCAGTTCGTTGGCCGCCCTCGCCGTTTTTCTGAGGATCTGGCAACCCCGGGAGATCTGGCGGTCGCTCAGCCGCACGGAAGAGCGCGCGCGACGGGCTCAACCCGGTACGGCGACGGTGCCTGCGCGAGTCGATGATCGTGCCATGTCGCGAGCGCATAACGGCCGCGCCCTGTCCTCACGCGAGGTCTTGAGGGCGTGGTCGCCGTGGGTCGTCCTCAGCGTTTTCGTCTTCCTTTGGGGTTTGCCGCAAATAAGGGCATTCCTGGACGGGCTCTGGTTACCCAAGATTCCGGTCCCGGGTTTGCATAACCTGGTGCAAAAGGTTCCGCCCGTGGTGCCGAAACCGGCGGCGGAAGCGGCGGTCTACAGTTTAACGCTCCTGTCTGCGACGGGGACGGGCATTCTGGCTGCGGCATGCGCGGGCGGTATCGCCATGGGATATTCATTGCCACAACTGGCGGGCGCCTTTGGACGCACCTGCGCGCGCGTGCGCTACTCGCTGCTGACGATCGTCTGCATGCTGGCCATCGGTTACGTCACCCGTTATTCCGGCACAGACGCAACCCTTGGCCTGGCGTTTGCCCGCGCCGGCGGTTTTTATCCCTTTTTCGGTGCCCTGCTGGGCTGGTTAGGCGTGGCGCTGACCGGATCCGATACCGCCTCAAACGTGCTGTTTGGCGGACTCCAGAAGATCACTGCCCAGCAGATTGGTCTTAGCCCGGTGCTGATGGCGGCGGCGAACAGCTCCGGCGGGGTGATGGGTAAGATGGTCGATGCGCAGAGCATCGTCGTGGCGTCGACCGCCACGCAATGGTACGGTCACGAATCTGAAATTCTGCGGTACGTTTTCTTTCACAGCCTGGCCCTGGCGTCGCTTGTAGGGCTGCTGGTGGCGGCGCAGGCGCATCTATATCCGTTCACCCTCCTGGCACACTGACCGCGTCCACCAGGGAGGGGAGGCCTCGCCCGGGTTGCGGCCGGATCAGCGCTTCAGTGAGTGTAATCCCCAGGAGCAAATGGCTGAGAGCGCCACACAGGCGACCGTCAAGCCGACGCACTTCCAGTCCGGTCCAGCTGATACCTGCCAGGGATGCCAAAACGCCAGGCACAGGAAGAGCACCGCCACGAGCGCCAGCCCGCGAATCAGGTACAAGAGCAGCGTTTCAGGGCCCAGCGGTTCCTTTGCCATGCCGAAGACTCTCGCGGCAGGTCGTGCTCTGCAAGCGGATTGCTCCGCCCATCATCACTCAGCGCCGTGCCGGCCCCGCTCAGCGGCAGGTCCCCGACCGGATGCTGAGGTGATTGCGAAGTTCTCACCGCACGCTCACCCCGTAAGGGCAAGTGAAACAACCGATAAATGCAAATTACTTGCATTAAGTGGTGCGGCAAGGTAACAGATCGGCTTGCATCCAACAGGCCCACCTCTTAGCCCTTGGGGCTCCAGGGTTGCTCCGTCAGGTCCGCCACAACGCCCTGAAAGCGGTTTACTCAGGCCGATGCCTACTGTAAATATCGCCAGGGCTGTGATTATAATGCGGCAACGCCGCCGGGCGGCCCCGTTTACCATAAAGGTACTAACCAAATCGCGAACGTAACGCAGTAATTCTTGAGTTTGCGCATGACAACGCCGCTAAGGAGCCCCCGCAACCGTTGCGCTTTGCGTGCCGGGACAGCCTCGGCGGTGCTCCTGGCGTTGTTTTGGGCCCTGACCCTGGCGGCTTCGCCCGACCTTCACGAACGCGTTCACCCCGACGCACACGACGAGGGGCACGATTGCGGGGCTATGCTCTTTCTGAGCGGCGCGGCCGGTCCAGCCCCCTTCGCCGTGATTTTCTCGCTCGATCCGCCTCGGCTGCCGCTCGTTCGCATGGTCGCTCTCCCCCGCTCGGTGGCGGGGGTGCTCCGTCCGAGCGACCGGGCCGTGCTCGAACATGGGCCGCCCGGGCCGTCGCGTCCCTCCCAAGTGCTCTAGGTTCAACGGCGTGCAAGCCGGTAAGCCGCTTCCCGCCCAGCGCTCGCGATGCGGCGGGGGCCTGTCGTGCTTGAGTCCCGGTCTGATCCGCTGGTGGATGCCCCTGCACGGGTCTGCCGGTAGCGGCGCCTCGCCGTTGGGCCGGTGATCCAGGGCCCAGCCTGAACTGCCTGGATCCGCCCGCGGCGGTCTGCAGCCTTGACCTGCTGCCTTAGGAAAGGACGCCCGCCGAACCGTTTATCCCTGACCCGTCGTACACCGATCGGGCCGCATCCCCATACCTCCTGCCTTTCCCAAGCCAGCTTTTATGCCGTTTTCTCTTAGGTCCGCCTTTTTTGCGGTGGGCAAGCCGCCCTTGGCGACCACCGTTCTGCTTTTTGCCCTGATCCTGCCGAAAGACGCCCGCGCCCAAACGGATGCCTCCCCGTCTCCGGCCCAACCGGCGCCCGCCTCCGGCGAACTCAGCCCCGTTACCGTTGTCGGCCAGCTTAATCAGACCCGCGACCAGATCGTGCCTTACCTGGGTGCCACGCAATATTCCATCGGCCAAAGCCAAATTCAGACCCAACCCCAGGGCCCGAACGCGCCCTTCGATCAGGTCATCCTTCGGGCACCGGGGGTCGCCCAGGACTCCTTTGGTCAACTGCACGTGCGCGACGAGCACGCCAACTTGCAGTTCCGCATCGACGACGTGTTGATCCCCGAAGGCATCAGCGGCTTTGGCCAGGAGATCGACACCCATTACGTCGACCGCGTCGCCCTCATCACCGGCTCGCTGCCCGCCCAGTTCGGGTTTCGCACTTCCGGCATCATCGACGTCCACACCAGGCAGGGCGCGCTGAACCCCGGCGGCGACGTTTCATTCTACGGAGGCAGTTACGACCGCTTGCAACCCAGCTTCCAGCTCGGCGGCACCCGCGGGAAGTTGAACTATTACCTGACCGGCAGCTACCTGTACGACACCCTGGGCATCGAGAACCCGACCAGCGGTCATACGGCCATCCACGATGAAACCAGCCAGTTTAAAGGTTTCGCCGAGCTCTCGTACGTGATCGACGATTCCAGCCGGGTCACGCTCTTGCTGAGCGGTACCTACGCCGACTTCAAGATCCCCGACAACCCCGGCCAGGTACCGGCTTTCACCCTGGAGGGTCAGAGCGCCTTTGATTCCCGCACCTTGGATGAGCGGCAGCACGAGCAGAATCACTACGGCATCCTGGCCTATCAAAAAAACTTCGACACGGTCGCCTTCCAAGCGGCGGCCTTCAGCCGCTACAGCGGCGTGCTCTTCACGCCGGACTGGCGGGGCGACCTCATCTTCAACGGGCTGGCCAGCCGGGTCAACCGGACGCTGTTTGGAAATGGCCTGCAGTTCGACCTGAGTTGGGCGGTCACGGACGCGCACACGCTGCGTGGCGGCCTGCTGTTTTCTGTGGAATCGGCCCGTGCCGACACGACTAACCAAGTCTTTCCGGCCGATGGGTCGGGCTCACAAGCCTCCGAGGTTCCGGTCACCATCATCGACAACAACCAAAAAACCGGATTCCTCTATGGCTTCTACCTGCAGGACGCCTGGAAGATCTTCGAGCCGCTGACGCTCAACGTCGGGGCCCGGTTTGACGTGGTGGACGAATACACCCACCAGAGCCAGTTGAGCCCGCGGGTCAACCTCGTGCTGCAGGCGACCCGGTCCACGACCCTGCACGCCGGCTATTCACGTTACTTCACCCCGCCGCCCTTGGAGTTGGTACCGGCCCGCACCCTTACCAGGTTCGTCGGCACCACCAATGAGCCGGCCATTTTGAAGAGCTCGCCTGTGAAGGCCGAGCGCGCCCATTACTTCGATGCGGGCATCACCCAGCAGGTCGCCGGCGGGTTCAACGTCGGGTTGGATGGGTTCTATAAAATCTCGCGGGACCTCCTGGATGAGGGCCAGTTTGGCCAGGCGCTCATCTTTTCACCGTTCAATTACGCCCGCGGCACCCAATTCGGTGGGGAATTGACGGCTAACTATCAGAAGGGCGGATTTTCAGCCTACGGCAACCTGGCGTATGCCTATGGCGTCGGCACCAAAATCGTTTCGGGCGAGTTCCAGTTCGACCCTGAGGAGTTTGCTTATATCCAGAATCATCACGTTTTCCTCGACCACGATCAGCGCCTGACCGGTTCTTTGGGTGCGTCCTACCGCTGGCGGGATCTAGCCGTTTACAGCGACCTGTTATACGGGCGCGGGTTGCGGCGCGGCTTTGCCAACACGGGCCGTAACCCCTCCTATTACCCGCTCAACCTGGGCGTGACCTACGAGCTGAAGCTGTCGGGGCAGCAAGCGATCACGCTGCGGGTTGACGTGACGAACGTCTTTGACCAAAGCTACGTGCTGCGTGACGGCTCGGGCATTGGCGTCGGAGCGCCGCAGTTCGGGGCACGCCGGGCCTTCTATGCAGGCGCCGCATGGCGGTTCTAGGGGAACGCGGCATGCGCACGAAGATCCTCCTGCGGCTGCGAGACCCTGATAAAGCGCACGAGGCCGGCGCGCGCTGACGGCTCCCCGCACCCTTTTCTGATTTATGCCCTTACTCAACCGCTTTGCCATCCTGCTCGGGCCGGGCGCCTGGCTGGCCTTCGGCCTGTTGCTCTTGAGCGCCGGCTTTCCCGGCGGCCTGCAGGCACAGGAATTGTTGCCACCCCTGAAGGTGAACGGCCCCGTCGAGCCTAAATCCCCGGGGCGGCCGCGTCGCAACGGCCTGTCTGAAAGCCTGAAGTCGTTCCTGAGGGGGCCCGGCCAGGAGCCGCCCGGTCTCCGGGCGGAGGCAATCGCCACCCCCGCCGTGGCCATCACTTCCGTGCAACTGGCTCAGGAAGGCGACGGTTTGCGGGTCCGCGGCGGCCTTCGATGCCGGGGTTTCGGGGCGGGGTACGGGCACTTAGACATTCAGCTGCTGGACCAGGGGCGCCGGGTGCTGAGCGTCCGCGCCGTCTCCTACCAGCCTAACCCGGTCCCGACCAGCTACCGTGGCTTTATTGGCCGGTCAGAGTTTTACGCGCACTTCAATCGCCTGCCGCCCGGGGTGGCCATCGTCCGGGTGCGGTTTCACCCTAAAGATTAACGGTCGACGGCGGCGCGTCATCGTAAACTTATCGCGCGGTTGGGCGTTAGTTTTCCTCGTCATCACCGTCCTTATGCAGCGCCCCCAATGCATCTCATACCGTTTATACCATTTAGACGCTTATTCCGGTAGAAGTCCGGCGGGAGGGGTGCGTTCCCAGGGTTCTACCCCACTACCATTTAGTTAAGGGCCGGTGGATCGGGGCGCTTTCGTCCCGGACGCTTGATCGTGGCCAGGACCTTCAGTCCCGGGAAGGGGCCTTTATCGAGCTTTAACAAATGCCATCATCGAACAATCCGGGGAAAATGACCCTGATCGTGTCGATTAAGTCTCGATCCTGCCTTTTCGATGACCATGGAGGTAACATGTTGTCTTAGGCCCAACGGGCCGGCAGAACTTAGCCCAGGGTTCCACCCTGGGAACGCACCCCTCCCCCCGATCGAGCCCTGAAGGGGCGGTAGAACCCGCCGGCAACGCCTTCTGCCGCCCCTTCAGCAAATCCAACCCGGCGGGGCGGGTGTTTGTCAGGATGGGCGTACAGGCGTGACGCCTTAGGAGGGCTCGATCGTGATTTGACGGTTACCCAGGGGATAAAGCCCTGGGCTAAGTTCCGCCGCCCCTTCGGGGCTGAAACCCGGTCGGAATTCCACCAAGGTAATTGTCTAAATTGCTGTAAGACCAATTCAACCAGGTGCGGAGCATCATCCGGCGGCGACATCCCCTCCAGCCGGCATTCTACTGAGATAGCTGCCTGAATGGTATAGGATCAGCCGTTCCTCCGGGACGAAAGCGCCCCCATCCGCCGGCCCTTAACTAAATGGCAGTGGGATAAAACCCTGGGCTAAGGTCTGCCGGCACGTTGGGCCTAAGACAGAATTTTTACCTCGATGGTGATCGAAATGGTATCACCCATCCCGGGCGGAAGGACCTGAATGTAACCGGAAAATCCTTTCAAAAAGCGGCGCCTCCAAGTAAGCACGGTGCTTTGCACGCCAGCCTCATCTACGATCTGACATTGCCCCTCGGGCCTGAAACGATAATTTATCCGGGAGATCTTCCGCCGGTGATCGAGCAGGTTTCCAGCCTCGATTCCGGTGACCGGCTCACTTCTTCTCATCTCTCGATCGGGTGCCACGTCGGGACTCACGTTGATGCGCCTGCCCATTTCCTAAGGGAGGGATCGACAATCGACGGGTTGCCGCTTCAATGTTTCTGCGGTCCCGCGATCGTCATCGACATGCGCGGGAAAAGGCGAATCCGCGAAAGCGACGTCAGGGATTGTTCCATTCCCAGGAATCACCACGTTTTGCTCAAAACCGACAATTCGGCTCTCCTCGCGGCGCCGCCGTTTGCGGCCTCTTACACCTACGTGGAGCCGGCGGCCGCCGCTTACCTTTGCAAACTGACTCCATGCTCGGTCGGAATCGATTACTATAGCTTTGATCCGTACGAATCCGACGACTTTCCTGCACACAAGATCCTGGCGAACCATAACCTGCCGGCGTTTGTTTGCCTGAATCTTGGTGCGGTACCTGCCGGATTGTATGGCTTCGCGGGCCTGCCTCTCCTCCTTGAGCGTACCGAAGCTTCGCCCGTACGAGCGATCGTCTGGCGGTAAACCGGGGAGGGGACCGCCGTCATCACAGGCTGGCGGGCACGCCTCGCCGCGAGACGGTCGAGCGACCGCGCCGGGCCGTATCACAGCAGGTTCAGAAAAGGTATAGCCGTCGGAAATTCACGAAAACGTGTGCGTAGCCGATCATCCGGCCAGAGGGCCACGATCCAGTTATGCAGCGGGTTTTGATTACACGCATCTTTCACTCCGGTAAAACCCAGGCCGCTGTAATTGTCGCTTCATTGTTGCTGTTCGTCTGGTGGCGGGTTTGGGTCGTCACGCCTTCCTGGGCGGCCGGCGATTGATCCAAACGACGGCGCCCAAGGACGGCCGGAGGCGGGCCTCAGCGACCTGGGCTTGGCGTTGGGCTCAACGACGGGCTGGCGCCCGGGCTGGCCACGGGGTTGCCCATCGAGGTGCCGAGCCCGATGCCCGTTGCACCCGGGGAGGGGCTGGCCATCGGATTACCTGATGGTTCATTCATCGGATTACCCGTCGCGCTGGCGCCTGGCTCGGGCGTGGGCGTGCCGGTTACCCTTTTGCCGGTCGGGGCTGTGGTCTGCCCGGGTGCCGGCACGTCGTCGAAAAAGGTGATGCCGAAGTAGTCGAAGATCGGCTGCGCCGCAGTGCGGGCATAAAGATCGGTCAGCTTGTTGGGATCGAACTTTGGTGCGTTTGTAAGTTTATCTTTGGTGGCGTCAATCACATAGCCGGGGGCCTCTCCGGGCGAGCCCTTGACCAGACCCACGGCGCCCCAAGGCACCACGACTTTCGTTCCACCAGCACCCAGGAAGCCGCCGACGCTGAGCACGGCAAAGCGCACCCGGCCGGTGTCGGGATTAAAAATCAGGTCATCGATCGTGCCGATGTCCTCGTTTTGCAGATTCTTGATGTGGCTGCCTGCGACGTTGGTGGTGAGCAGGAGGCCCTGGTAAGGGGTAACCTCCGTCGTCGGGTTGGCGGCGGGGCTGGGACTAGGACTGTCGGCGGGCGCGGCGTGCGCGCCTCGGCAGAAACCAAATGCACCGGCGCACAGAAGGGCCGTGGCAATCAATGGTGTTTTCATGGTCGATCTACGGATTCCGCTGGGGTGAGGTTGCAGCGCACATCCGCGGATCACGCGCGCTGCAGGTCCAAATAACTGCAAGAACTGTATCTAGTTCGTGGTGAGGGACCCCGATACGCCTGACATTACGGGTCCGTAATGTTGCGGTCGGAGTTGTCTCATACCGTTCGGACAGTTATCCCGGTACAACGTCGACTCAGGAGGTGCCGGCGCCGGAGGATGCTCCGTCGCCGGTTGAAGCGGCCTTAGGCCGAACGGGCCTCGGCCGCTTATACGGTCCAACAGGTGTAAAGTCGGCAGGGCACCTGGGAACGAAGACATAATTTTACCTATGAGCCCGTCGAAATGGTATAAGCATAGAGACCGCGCCCCCCGAACGGAGGGCAATGGTAAGGTGGGTCATGGTTCCTCCTCCGATGCTCCTAACCTAACAAATGCGCTTAACGATCGGTTGTTAGAGGCATCAGTTCGCCCGCCGGTCTCGCCCGCCGGCTTTTTTTGGGTGGTGCGCGGCGGATGCTTGAGGAAACCGCCCGGCAGCGTTAAAGGTGGCACCTTGCAGGCTGCCGTCTATTATCTATGAGAGGCTTCATTATTGGGTTGATCGTCGGAATCGTTTTGTTGCCGGCCGCCGCGTATCTGTACATCTGGTTCGGGTACGCACCGGTGGCCACGGCGGCGCCACCGCTCCCGTTGGAACGGATGCTCACCTCGCTTGCGCTCCACGCCAAAATCGCGAAAGAAGCGCCGAAGGACTCCCCGGTTCCGGCGACCGAGCCGAATCTGCTCGCCGGCGCAAAGCTTTACCGGGAATACTGCGCGGTTTGTCACGGAACCAGTGCTGAGCCTCGAACCGCGACGGCTAAAGGGATGTTTCCCCGGCCCCCGCCCCTGTTCGAGGGTACGGGTGTGACGGATGACCCCATTGGCGAGACGTATTGGAAGGCGGCTAATGGCATCCGGCTGACCGGCATGCCCGCTTATGCGGGGTCACTCAGCACCGAACAATTGTGGCAGGTGAGCCAGTTGTTGGCGAACGCCGACAAGCTGCCTCAAAGCGTCCAGGGGCTCCTGGAGCAACCGGCACCCGCACACTGACGGTTGAGCAGGGGCGGGCGGGGGTGTTGGCCCCGAGCGAGCGGCACCGTCCGGCCGCAGACCGGATTGCAGGCAAATGGAGAACCTGACGTGTTCAGCCCGTTTGCACCAATCTAGCGATGCTGCGTCACCGGGCCGCTTCTTTATCTCGCGCAGCGATTTTGTCGCGAATGGTTTCGTAAAGCCAGCGCATCGATGGAAGGCTCACCCCTCTATTTTCGCCGCGCCGGAGGGGTTCACCCCAAATGGCCTCCAGTTCGACCTCACGTCCGAGATCGAAATCGATGAGACTGGAAGGGCGAAAGTCCCCAATGGTTTTGGTAACCTGCATGAATATTTCGATGAGGTCGGTCGGCAACCGGCATCCGTTGGCATTGGCCGCCATCAACGTTTCGCTCATGATTTGCTCCGCCTTTCGCCGGAGTTCCGGTGAAGCAATAATCTCCGAGACCGGCAACGACCCCGCCGCGATGCTAAGGCCGTTAAAGCAGATATTCCACACGAGTTTTTCCCAACGTGCGGAGTTGAGATCATCAGACAGCCGGCAAGGAATCCCGCAGCGCTCAAAGGCTGCCGCGATTTCCTGCACGTCGGGGCGCACTGGTCGAGCCGTATCCCCCAGCGCGATCGTTCCGGCTCCGAAATGTCGAACCACCGCCGGCTCGATCCGGTTTACAGCCACGAAACAAACGCCGCCTATGACGCGATCTGCATTGAATGCGGTTGAAAGAAACTCTTCGTTGCCCAGCCCGTTTTGCAGCGTTAAGAGCCACGTTTCTTTTCCTAACAAAGGGGGTAGTAGCCCTCTAAGGGCCTGGTTTGCTGTCGCTTTGATGCTGATCACGACCAGGTCGACTTCGCCGATCTCTGCAGACGATCCGTAAAAACGGCTCCCCTCATAGTGCAGGTCCCCTTCAGCGCTCAGGAGTCGAATCCCCTGTTTGCGAGCCGTTTCAAGATCGGATCTGAGCAGAAAACGGACATCCAGCCCGCCTGTCGCCAGCTTGATTCCGTAAAATAACCCGACGGCGCCGCTGCCGACGATTGCGATTCGAGCATTTGGCGGAAAGCTATGCAGCGGCTGATCGTCCATCTGTTGAGTCAGTTAGGGCTCTGGGGTGCGGACGCAGGGACCAAGTAAATGGGCAGTATTAATTTTACACGAATTGCGTGCCAAAGGGCTCTGGAAGCCGCCGCTTTTGACTGTTGCATGAGAGTAATTTTGCGGACCCACTCAGATCCGCAGAATTTTGCCTGGGTTCATCAGGTTGTTGGGGTCGAGCGCCTGCTTGATGGCGCGCATGACGCTGACCGCGTCGCCGTGCTCGGCGACCAGGAAATCCACCTTGCCATAGCCGATGCCGTGTTCGCCCGTGCACGTGCCCTCCAGGGCCAGCGCGCGCAGGACCAAGCGCTCGTTCAGGCGCTTCGCCTCCGCGATGTCCTGAGGATTCGCCGGATGAAGCGGAATGCCGACGTGAAAATTGCCGTCGCCGACGTGGCCGATAATCAGGGCCGGCAGAAAGGAAGCGGCGAAGTCTTTCTCGGTC
Organism: Verrucomicrobiota bacterium; assembly: GCA_019247695.1. NCBI lineage: Bacteria > Pseudomonadati > Verrucomicrobiota > Verrucomicrobiota bacterium. The sequence continues at coordinate 84,327 of JAFBAP010000117.1, forward strand.
TCCGTGATGCATTCGGCCAGGCGCGAAATGGGCACGCAGACGTCGGTCACCCAGACCTCCGTGCCCGGGTACTGCGCCTGAATTGCGAAATACGTATCGTACCGGGCCCGCCACATCTTGCGTCGGCCCTCGGGGTCCGGCGTCCAGCAAAAGCCGGCACCGCCCTGGGCCGCCGCGATTTTCTCGACCGTCCTGGCCTGCTCGGCCACCCCGGCCTCGGTACCGTGAAAATCCAACCATAGCGTCGGTGCGGCCGGCACCTCGAGCTTGGAATAGTGCCGGATCGCGTCCATGACCGCAGCGTTGGCCAACTCGATACGCGCCACCGGCACCCCGGCCTGGATGGTCCGGATCGCCGTGACGACCGCCGCCGCAACGCTCGGGAAGGAACCGGTCGCCGAGGACATGGCCGGTGGGATCGCATGAAGGCGCACCGTCACCTCCGTGATCACGCCGAGCGTGCCCTCCGAGCCCACAAACAATCGGGTCAGGTCATAGCCGGCCGAGGACTTGCGCGCGCGCCGGGCCGTGCGGATGATGCGCCCGTCCGCCAACACCACCGTGAGCGCCAGCGCATTTTCGCGCATCGTGCCGTAACGAACCGTGTTGGTGCCCGAGGCGCGCGTGGCCGCCATCCCGCCCAAAGTGGTCACCTCGGCGGCTCCGGGGTCAATCGAGAAGAATAGGCCGCTATCGCGCAGGTGATCGTTGAGTTGCCGCAGGGTAACGCCCGCTTCCATGGTGGCATCGAAATCATCCCGGTTGACCTGCATGATCCGGTTCATCTGCGCCACGTCGATACAGATCCCGCCGTGCAGGGCGGCGACGTGACCCTCGAGCGAGGTGCCGCCCCCAAACGGGATCAGCGGCACCTTGTGGCGCGCGCAGACCTGGACAATTTCGCTTACCTCCTGAGTCGAGCGCGGGAAGGCGACCGCGTCCGGCGGCACGCAGGGATGGTAAGATGCGCCTTTGCCGTGACGCTCGCGCACGGCGGCATCGGTCGACAGCCGATCGCCCAGCAACGGCTGCAGCGAGGCAACCACCGCCTCGCGCGCGGCGGGAGTGATCGATCCAACGGGGGCGGGCAGGCTCATAACGGTCCTTTTGCGACGGGTGCGTTTGGCTGGCGAAGCCGGTGACGCCCGACGGCGTCCTCGCCCACGCGACCCCGCTGCGCGGCTTCCACGAGCTACTCTCCCCCGTTCTTATCAGACCGGATGAGTTGAACGGAACGCAAAAATACTAAGAAAACGGTTTCAATATACTTCCACGTTTCCGGGATTCCCACGCAAACCCCACTGCCATATAGTTAAGGGCCGGCGGATGGGGGCGCTTTGGTCCCGCAGGGACGGCTGAGGTTCGCCAGGGACTTCAGTGCCTGTGCAGGCGTTTCCCCCCCGGGGTTGCGTCCCATCGGGACGCCTGAAGGCGGGCGCCAAAGATTGGGAGCCGTTCGGGTTTTCGTCGCCGAGGGTCGCACCGGGTTTGGCCGGCCGCTTGGGAGCCGGCACCCTGCGGGCCAGCGTTTCAGGCGTCCCGACGGGACGCGCTCCCTCTTAAATGCCCCGTCCCGGGACGAAGTCCCTGGCTAACCTCAGCCGTCCCTTCGGGACGAAAGCGCCCCCATCCGCCGGCGGCGACACCCCGTAAGCCGGCATTCTACCGAGGTCGCTGCCTGAATGGAACCGGATCAGCCGTTCCTCCGGGACGAAGCCCACGCCCGCTGCCGCCCATAACTATATGGCAGTGGTGCAAACCCGGGGCCGAGCCTAATGCACCCCGGCCTGTTCGCCCGGATGGAAAAACTCGACGATCAACCTGTCTCCCAGTTTGATGGGTGACTCCACCCGCATCGTCACCTTGAATGCGCGCTCGGACTCCTCCGCGGGTCTGTCCAGAGGAACCGATATCCGGCAGCTTCCCAACACCACATTCAGCCGCTCAAAGTCCGGTTTTGGACAAACCGTCTTAAGCTCCACCTCCTGCATCCCATCCGGCCTGTCGGATGTTCCTAAAACAACTGCTTCACCTACCTGCATCGTCTACTTACTCCACAGCGGAAAACACCGCCTGCATTTACCTTATATGACGGACTTGCCTTATGGCTCAACCAATAATTCAACGTACTTCCAAAAAAATCTGCATCGATCATCGTGCAAAATCGACTATCAAGCCGTGACCATGCTCCGGTCCCACGCCTGTGGCCAAGAGGAAGAATTTGCGGGACGGGAAACGGCAGACGGGGATGGCGGGAGGGCTGATCACGCAGGCGCCGTAAGGGGCCGCGTCCGCCCCGGCTCGGTGAGACAACCGTAAAGCCGGCGTGATGAGTGCCAGGAACTTTTTCATGATCCTTCGTTTTCGGGCGAATTGGACGGCCTAAGGTTCTCTTTTATTCGGTCCTTTGAGAAAGCGGGGTTGTAAGGACGGCACCGGCGGCTGCCCGGATCTCCGGTCGGACCGGCCCGTTCTTCATTTGCCCCGCTGGCGCCTATGCCCGACATTACCAGAGCGTCATGTCCGGCAAGGACATCATCGTAATCGGCACCTCCACCGGTGGAAGTGAAGCCCTGCAAGTGGTGGTCAGCGGGTTACCGGCTGACCTGAGGGCGGCTTTGTTCATTGTGCTCCACATCAGCGCGGACGGCCTCGGGATCCTACCGGATACTTTGGCACGCGCCGGGCGGCTGCCGGCGTCGAATGCCCAAAACTGGGAAGCGATCCGGCCCGGACGCATCTACGTGGCGCCGCCGGACCATCATCTGCTTTTGGAACGGTCCGGCCACGTGCGAATCACGCGCGGCCCCAGGGAGAACCGTTTCCGGCCCGCGGTGGACCCGCTGTTTCGGTCTGCAGCCCATGCGTTCGGACCCCGCGTCGCCGGCGTGGTGCTCACCGGTGGGTTGGATGACGGCACGGCCGGACTTTGGACGATCAAGGATCGCGGCGGTACCACCATCGTGCAGGACCCTGACGCTGCGCTGGCGCCATCCATGCCGCGCAATACGCTCGAGCACGTCACGGTAGATCACTGCGTGCCGCTGGAAGAAATTGCGCCGTTGCTGGTCCGGTTGAGCCTCCAGCCTGCAGAGACCGGACCGGCCGGGCCGGGGTCCAAGCTCCTGGAGACCGAAGTAAGCATTGCCAAGGAGGACAATGCGCTCGAGGTGGGTATCATGGAATGGGGCACGCCTTCATTATATGCCTGCCCGGAATGCCGCGGCGTCCTTTTCCAGTTGGAGGAGGGGAGCAACCTGCGATTCCGGTGCCACACCGGCCACGCGTATTCGCTGGAAACGCTGCCGGCCGAATTCTCCGAGCGGATGGAGGAAACGTTGTGGAATGCCGTCCGGTCCATGGAGGAATCGATGCTGCTGATGCAGCGCATGGCCGACCGCCTATCCGAGCACAACCACGACCAAGCCGCCCAGCGATTGTTACACGAGGCGCAGCGAACCCAGCAGAATGCCGATGTAATCCGGCAGTTGGTGACGGGGCCGTTTCGTCTAAGCGAGAGTCCGGTCCGGTAGATCCTCCTGCCTTGGACCACCGGTGAGCCGGTCGTGAATCACCGTCAGCGCTCGGGCCGTACGGCGCCTGCTTTTTGTTCAGAGCGCGGAACTCAACCGGCCCCCCGATCCGTGGCCGCCCGCCGTCAGTACGCGCCCCCGGGAATAACGGCGGCGACGCGGCGGCCTCGAACCTCGTCCGGCGCGTTTAGCAAGAAACCGATCGCGGCGGTACCGGCGGGCGGCAGGGCCATCCGATGCTCCGCGAGCATCCACGCGGTTGCCGATTGTAATTCTTCCGCCGAGACGGCGATCGTTTGATCCGGTGGAGCGCCGGCTGACCACGCCGCGCCGCCCGGCCGGCTTCGAACGGCAAAGACCCTGATCCCGGGGTCGACCGTCCTCAGGGCGTGGTTCAGGGCCAAAGACAAGGTCACGTCATCCGCCGGAACGACAACCGCATCGAGGCCGGCAAATTCCTCGAACAATTCGACGGCAATCGTGCCCACGCCGCTGAGGACCGCCGGGTGCGTGCCCGCAGGTGGCGTCAGCCATCCTCGTTCACGAGCCGACGCCAGGGCCGCCTGCTCGGCGGCCTGGGAATCGGCCTGCGGCCGGACCTCCGCCCCGTACACAGCCAATTGCCCGGCTGCCTGGGGCCCGGCCCCTTCAGTCAAAAAGGCGCAGACGGGGACGCTCAGCCGTTGGCCCGCGTAAGCCAGGCCGATCTCGCGAGGGCCCGCCGCGGTCATGACGACTCCGGCGCCCGGCTTTTCTTCACGCATCAGCCGCAACCAGTTAACGCCGGCCCGCGCTGCCCCGCCTCCCGTGTGCTGCAGGTGCTCGAATTTGATCCGGACCTCGGCCCCGGTCAGGCGCGACAGGCCCGGCGAGGGTTCGAGCGGCGTGCAGCGTACGTGCGGCTGGATCCGCAGACGGGCCGCGAGGATATCCTGAAGCTTCACGGCCGGCGCAGCCGGCGGCTGGCCAGGGTGCGTCAGCGCGTGCTCAAGCCTGGTAATCCAGGCGCGGACGCGGTCTTCCTTGAGTTTCCAATACGTCCACTGGCCGATGCGCTGGGCCGCGACCATGCCCGAGCGTTCCAGCAGGGCCAGGTATTGAGAGGTGGTTGACTGCGAGAGCTTAAGCTTGGCCTGGAGGTCCGTCACGCACACACCGATTTCCTCAGCCGGCCCCGCGGGTTGCGCCGGAAAATGGGCGCCCGGATCGCGCAGCAGATGCAAAAGGTCGAGCCGGTGCGGGTTGGCGAGGGCGTTCAAAGGCGGAAGCAGCTCGGCGGTTAACCCAGTATCCATTGCCATATCGGGATATCACAATAGCACGATGATGAGATATTGCAACATCGCGATATACCGATATACGGCGGTTTGCCGGTTTTCGGGGGCGGCGCAGGACAAAGCAGAACCGGTGCGACCGGCTGCGTTCACCCCGGGCGGGCCGAGGTTTACAGGAAGGTGGTTCCCGCCCTTGAGGCAGCCCCGGGCGGCGCCGGAGCGAAGCGGTCGTCCCGCGCGCGTAGGCGGCGGGCCCGGTTCAGCCTCAGGCGAAAGGCGCAAGAGGCGGGGAAAGCCAAAAACGGGCGACGGTTACTCCTGCCGAATCCCTTCCGGGGACACCCTCACGTTGGGAATTGCGTCAATCCAGCGCGGCCCTCTGGGTACCGCCCATTTTACGGCGTTGCGCAAAACGGTCTGAACTTCCGGCTGATAAAAGGTCGGGAACGATTCGTGCCCCGGGCGAAAATAAAAGATCCTTCCGGCGCCGCGCTTCCAGCAGCACCCCGAGCGGAACACTTCGCCACCCTGGAACCACGACATGAACACCAGTTCATCCGGCATCGGGATGCCGAACGGTTCTCCGTACATCTCCTCATGCGGGAGCTCGAAGTACCGGTCAATACCCTGGGCAATCGGGTGACTGGGATCACAGACCCAGACGCGCTCTTTTTCGCCCGCCTCGCGCCAGATCAGCGAGCCGCTGGTGCCGAGCAAGCGCCTGAAGACCTTGGAATAATGGCCGGAATGCAGTACAACCAGCCCCATTCCCTCCAGAACGCGTTTCTGGACGCGATCCACGACGGCGTCTCTCACCTCGGCGTGCGCGATGTGCCCCCACCAGACCAGCACATCGGTGTTCTCCAGGCGGGCCTCCGTCAGGCCGTGTTCCGGCTCCTGCAGGGTGGCGGTTTCGACGGACAAGGACGGCTCGGAGGCAAGTGCCTGAGCCACGCAGCCGTGGATTCCATCAGGATAAACCCTGCGAATCCTTTCAGATTTCTGCTCGTGAACGTTCTCGTTCCAGACAAGTACACGGGTTGTGCTCACCGGGAAAGAGATCGCAGCGCAAAAACCTCTGCAAACCAAATCGCGCTTTTCTTTTCGGGTACCCGAGCGGTGCGCCCGCCGGCGCGCCGACCCGGCGGGGGCGGCGTTCGGCTGGGGGAAACGTGGGGGGGGAAAGCGCGGGGTGCGGCGCGGGCGTTTAAGAAGGAAAGGATGGGGGACGGCCCGCATGACGTGCGGCCCGGGAGAGAACCCGGCGCTTCGGTATTTAACATGACGTTTATTGTATGATGTTATAGATATCCTTCTCAGGCGCGGCCCTTTCCGCCGCTGTGAATAACTTGTGAAGTTTTTCCGGGCGCTTGGATTCGCCCCCGCCGGGGCCGAAGTTATTGACAGGCCCCGTCGCCGGTGAGATGTGCCTCTCGGGTATGGACCAGCACGATTACGCTCAGCGTGGGTTCGAGAAGATCCGGGAAGACCTTGCGTTTCTTGTGACCTGTTTCCGGGAGGTGTTGGCGGAACTCGGCGAGACTGACCTCGCCAACCGGCTGCCGTGGGTCAACAAGGTGGAAATTGACCCGAAACCGAACCCCCGCCTTTGTCAGGCATATTCGATCGCGTTCCAGCTGTTGAACATGGTCGAGGAAAACGTGGGGGCGCAGATTCGCCGGGCGCGGGAATCGGAACAAGGCTTGACCTCTGAACCCGGGCTTTGGGCCCATCACCTGGCTCAAATGCTCGGCGATGGCGTCACGGAAGCCGAGCTGCTGGCGATCCTCCCGGACATCCGGGTGGAGCCCGTGCTTACGGCGCACCCGACGGAAGCCAAGCGGCTGGCGGTGCTTGAGCAACACCGGGCGCTTTACCAGCTGCTGGTCCAGCGCGAGAACCGCATGTACACCCCGCAGGAACAAGCGGCGATCCGGGACGAGATCAAGGTCACCCTGGAGCGGCTCTGGCGCACCGGCGAGGTCCTGCGCAACAAGCCCGGGGTCGCCGAGGAGCGCCGGAACGTCATTTATTACCTCCGGGACATCTTTCCCCCGGTGGTCGAAGATCTCGACCTGCGTTTTCGCCAGGCCTGGGCCGACGCCGGCCTTAGCCCCGGGCACCTGCTGGACCCGGCCCGGTTACCGCGGCTGCGTTTCGGCACCTGGGTTGGCGGCGACCGGGACGGGCACCCGCTGGTCACGGCGGACGTGACGGCCGAGACCTTCCGCGACCTGCGCCGGGCAGCCCTGGAGGTATTGCGCCGGGCGTTTTCCCGCTTGGTGGGCCAACTCACGATTTCCGGCTACGAGCACCCGACGCCCGAGGCTTTGTCGGAACTGCTGGGCCGGCTGTCCGACGACACCTCAACCCCCCCGGATGCCTGGTTGTTTCCGGAGGAACCCTGGCGCCAAGCCTGTTTCCTTATAGAGAAAAAAATTACGCAAACCGTTCAGGGCCAAGGCTACAAGGAGCCGAAGGCGCTCCGCAACGATCTCGAGGTGCTCTACGCGGGGCTGGAAGCGATCGGCGCGACGAGAATCGCGCAGGCCGAGGTTTTGCCGGTCATTCGCCTGGTTGACGTGTTCGGGTTCCATACCGCCGCCTTGGACATCCGGCAGAACAGCGCGTTTCACGACCAGGCGTTTGCCCAGTTGCTGGCGGGGGCGAGCGTGCCTGAAGCGGAATCCTTCGTGAACATGACCCAGGCGCAACGGCTGCCGCTGCTTGAAACGGAGCTCAAGAGCCGCCGGCCGTTTCTTGCGCCGGGTGTTTCGGTCGGGACCGAAGCCGACGCCGTCCTGAGTTGTTTCCGGGTGTTGAAGGAGTACCGGGACTCGGCGGGCCTTCGGGGGATCGGTTCACTGATCGTGAGCATGACCCGCGGCGTGGCTGACCTGCTGGTTGTGTACCTGTTCGCCCGCGAGGTCGGCTTATGGGTCGACACCCCGGAGGGTCCGGCTTCCGAGGTGCACGTGGTCCCGCTGTTCGAAACCCTTGAGGACCTGGAAGCGGCTCCGAACATCATCCGGGCTTACCTCGGAATCGAATTCGTCCGGCGCAGCGTCCAGCTCCAGGCCCGGTTTCGCGGAAGCCGCCGCCCGGTCCAACAGGTGATGCTGGGGTACAGCGACAGCAACAAGGATTCAGGCCTGCTCACCAGCCAGTGGGCGCTGCATCAAAGCCAGCGCGAGATAACCCGGATCGCCGGTGAAATGGGCGTGCAGATCCGCTATTTTCACGGTCGCGGGGGCACGATCAGCCGTGGCGCCGGCCCGACCCACCGGTTCCTCGAAGCATTACCTCACCAATCGGTGCGGGGCGACATCCGCCTGACCGAACAAGGTGAAACGATCGCTCAGAAATACGCGAACCCAATCGCGGCGACGTATAATCTGGAGCTGCTCCTGGCCGGCGTCACGGGCATCACCGTCCTGCAGGATAAACGTCCCGAGCCGGCGGATGACGCTGCGGGCCTGATGTCTGAACTGTCGGCGAAGAGCCGGGACGCCTACCGGGCGTTGCTGGCGCATCCCGGGTTTATGGATTTCTTCCGGACCGCCACGCCGATCGACGCGCTGGAGCTCAGCCGGATCGGCTCGCGCCCGAGCCGCCGGAGCGGCCGGCGATCCCTCGCGGATCTGCGTGCGATTCCCTGGGTGTTCAGCTGGACCCAGTCGCGCTATTACCTGCCCGGCTGGTTCGGCCTCGGGTCGGCCCTGACGTGGCTGAAAGCTGAGTGGCCGGAAGGCTATGCGCACCTCCGCAAGGTGCAGCGGTCATCCCCTTTCCTGCGCTTCGTCATTACCAACGCCGAGACCAACCTGTTCAGCGCGGAACGCTCAATCATGGAGCGTTACGCGACGTTGTGCCCTGATACTGAAGAAGTAAAAGACGTTTTTACATTCATCCTGTCGGAGTTCGACCTGTCGCACCGGACGTTGGAAGAACTGTTTGAGGAGGACCTCACCAAACGGCGGCCGCGCTTCAACATGACGCACCAGGTCCGGGCCGATGCGTTGCTCGCGCTGCACGTGCAGCAGGTGGAGCTGCTGGGGCTTTGGCGGGCTGCCCGCGACGGCCAGGACCAGGAAGCAGCAGCCGATGAACTCCTGACCGAACTGCTGGTCTGCACCAACGCGATCGCCAGCGGGTTGCGTACCACCGGATAGCGGTCACCAAATCGCGGCTGCAGGCGATCCCCGCTTGCACCCACCCTGCCTTCGCGTTACGTAGGAAGAACTGCAGGGGAGCCTTTGGCTGAGATCCTTGGCGGGAGACGCCCGGGGACCCTCACGACCTGATCCGGATAATACCGGCGAAGGGAGCAAAGGTGGCCTTGCAAACATTTGCTATGACCACCGAGAGTTTCTTCCCAAACAGCCGTCGCGTTTACGTTCCGGGAAATCTGCACCCTTCCGTGCGGGTCGCGATGCGTGAAATTGACCAATCGCGTACGCGCCTGCCGGATGGCTCACTTGAGGATAATCCGCCGATACCCGTCTATGATACGAGCGGCCCGTGGGGCGACCCGGACCAGCAACCGAACGTTGAGGCCGGCCTGGCGCCGATGCGCCTGAGGTGGATCACGGAACGGGGCGACGTCGAGGCGTGGCAAGGACGGGAGGCTCGGCCGGAGGACGACGGGTACCTCAGCGCCGTCCATGCGGAGCGGGCCCGGAGCAAGCCCGGCCGTCAGAGCATCCAGCTGTTTCAGGGGGCGAAGCGACCCACGCTCCGCGCCTCGGCCGGGCATCCGGTGACCCAGCTCTGGTATGCTCGCCGGGGCATCATCACTCCGGAGATGGAGTACATCGCGATCCGGGAAAGTCTTGGCCAAGCCCGGCCGGAAGGTGGCGGGGCGGGTAAAAACGGGTCGAATGGAGGCCGGGGGAGCAAAGCCGTTATCACCCCGGAATTCGTCCGCAACGAGGTTGCCCGGGGCCGTGCGATCATCCCGGCGAACATCAACCATCCTGAATCGGAGCCGATGATCATCGGGCGGCAATTTCTCGTAAAAATCAACGCAAATATCGGCAATTCAGCGGTTGCCTCCAGTATTGATGAGGAGGTCGAGAAGATGCGGTGGGCGACCAAGTGGGGCGCCGACACCGTCATGGACCTGTCGACAGGCAAGAACATTCATGCCACCCGGGAATGGATCATCCGGAACAGCCCCGTGCCGATCGGAACCGTGCCGATCTACCAGGCCCTGGAAAAGGCTGGAGGCCGGGCGGAAGAGCTAACCTGGGAGATCTATCGGGACACGCTTGTCGAGCAGGCGGAACAGGGGGTCGACTATTTCACGGTGCACGCCGGCGTGCTGCTCCGTTACATTCCCCTCACCGCACGGCGGCGGACGGGAATCGTGTCGCGCGGGGGATCAATCCTGGCCAAGTGGTGCCTGGCCCATCACCGGGAAAATTTTCTTTACACGCACTGGGATGAGATTTGCGAGATCATGGCCGCGTACGACGTCAGTTTCTCAATCGGGGACGGTTTGCGCCCGGGCTCGATCGATGATGCGAATGACGAGGCGCAGTTTGGCGAGCTGAAAACGCAGGGCGAACTCACCCGCCGCGCTTGGGACCACGGTGTTCAGGTGATGAACGAAGGCCCGGGTCACGTGCCGATGCACCTGATTCGGGAAAACATGGAAAAGCAATTGGAATGGTGCCACGAGGCGCCGTTCTACACCCTGGGGCCGCTCACCACGGACATCGCGCCGGGGTACGATCACATCACCAGCGCAATCGGCGCCGCCATGATCGGGTGGTACGGCACGGCGATGCTTTGCTATGTGACGCCCAAAGAGCACCTTGGGCTACCCGATCGTGACGACGTGAAGGAGGGCGTGATCGCCTATAAAGTCGCGGCTCACGCGGCCGATCTCGCGAAAGGGCATCCGTCGTCACAGGTACGGGATGACGCCATCAGCAAAGCGCGGTTTGAGTTTCGGTGGGAAGACCAGTTTAACCTGAGCCTGGACCCGGACACCGCGCGGGCTTATCACGATGCCACCCTGCCCCAGGAAGGGGCGAAAACCGCCCACTTCTGTTCCATGTGCGGACCGCATTTCTGCTCGATGAAAATCACCGAGGACGTCCGGCGCTATGCGGCCGAAAAACAGATCAGCGCGGATGAAGCGCTTGAGGCGGGGCTAAAAGAAATGGCGCAGGAGTTCGTGGAGAGCGGCGGCGAAGTATACCATTAGGACGTAAAAATACCAGCAATCCGTACAGCGCCACGCGTTAACGGCGTAATCCGCGCCGCTGTACCGCGGATTGAACCGAAGCAGTGTAAGGAACGGGAGCCGGCTTTTGATTTCTCGAGCATGACCATCCCGGTCACGCCGCGTCACGACCGGACCGGGTCTGGGGACAACTGTCCCGACCGCAGCATGCACCGGCCGGGAGCTTGCCCGGGGGCGCTGCGATTCCCGGACTGGGCCGCGGTCCGGATAAACGCTGCGGCAAACGTACGTGACTGACGTCACGTCACGAGCAAAAGGGGCCGCCCTGGACTCGGCTCATTTTCCCATTAAGCGGTCGTGGGCTGACGATCTCCCCACCGGCGTCTGCAGGTTCGGGGTGGTTGACGGTAGATAAGCCCCGAGGGCGCGACTTTGGGACCGGTTCCCTCCTCCACTGAATCCTAAGGCCCGGGATCAAACGACGGGCACAATCCACGACGGCCTTTTACATAACCAAAATGCATGAAAATATCAGAGGATTAAATAAAATCATGTACACTCATTAAGCCCTGTATGCATTTGTTTCATATGAATTCCACTTAATGCATAAGGTACATATACTGGTCGCGGCGCTTCGGCGTGCGGGCCTTCCCCCTCCTCTGTAGCCGATGCGGATTTGGCTCACGCCCCCCCCTGGCCCACCGTCGCGGCATTCGGAGCGGCACCTGCCGCTTCGCCCGCGGGTGAACGCCTTCGGCGCCCGTTGGCAGGTCGAGTTCCTCGGGTCCCCGCTTGCTTTTTCACACGTATTTGAGAGACCGTAGACTAGACTACCCGCTTGGTAACCATCCGACCGAAAACCTCTGTTAAGGCGTTGTAATAGCAGATGGACAATACAATGTTTAGCCCATTCTACTCTCGGAGCCCTGGGTTCTAACCTGTCACCGCGCGGATCAGGATGCTATTGGTTGCTCGCCGGCTCGCCTCTTGTCGTCTATTTCGTCTGAGCAGGCGCAGGCGGCGGTGGGGTTACGTTCCAAGTGAGCATCCGAATTTTCCAAGTATCGCCCTCACGAGTATCAATCGCGGACCAATAGCCCTTGGCTTGTATAGGACCGCCGCTCTTGCCTTGAAAAGTCAGACTCCATTCTCCATTCGCCCATATCTCATTGCCCGGGCCTATAATGTGAGGGGAATACTGATCGCCTTCGCCAAGATGGTTGGTGACATGAACTTGCTTGAACACGTCTGCAAAATGTTTCTCGATGGCCTCCCGACCGTAAATCGGGCCTGTATCCGTCACCTCAACCGCGTCCTCCATGTAGAGCGCAGCCAGGGCGGCCGCGTCGTTGTTGTTGAATGCCTCGTCATACTTGATACTCAACGCACGAATCTGCTGGGCTGTTTGTGGATCGACCGTTTCTTTTTCCTGGGCAAAAGTCGGCACAGCAAAGTTGATTGCCAATCCAACTAGGGCACCGAGTAAGCGTATTTTCATTATTTCCTCCCGGGGGGTTTAGGATCGTTTGTCGCCTACAGACCTGCTGCGGGATTTCTTGTGTCGCCGGGACACAGGGAACGCCTTGATTAAAGGTCCTGAGCGATACTGCAACTGGATGCCTAGCACTATTTGGTGTCAATAAGAATCACGATCACAGAAGCCGATTCCTCGCGCCCGTTAGGGCGATCTCCGCCCAGGTAGCTATTCTGCGAATGCTCGCAAAAAGCGAACGTTTACCCAAGTTGAATCCTCCTTAACGAAGATTTTCGGCTGGATTGTGGTTAGAACCCTTACCCCGGTTTTCCGGCCATTTGCTACTCATACCCCATCTCGGAAACGGCTTTGCCTTCCAGAACCAGCCGTCGGGCCGGCCGTTGCTGATCGACGCTCAGTTTGCGAGGCCGCCCGAAGCGCACGCCGCGCTTCTGGGCCGCTTCCCTACCAGCGCTGGTCCGCTCGCGGATCGGGTCGCGCTCAAACTCCGCGATTCCCGCGAGAATCGTCATGATCATTTTGCCCGCGTGCGTGGTGGTATCGGCCCACGGCTCGGAGAGCGACTGAAACTTTGCGCTCGCCGTACGGATGGCTTCCATGGTTTCCAACAAGTGACGGGTCGAACGCGCCAAACGGTCGAGTTTCCAGACCACGATCGTGTCGCCGGCCCGCAACTGATCGAGCATCCGCTCAAATTGGGGCCGCTCGCGTTTGGCGCCGGAGGCTTTCTCCCGGAAGATCTTTTTGCAGCCGGCTTTCTCCAGCGCTCGAAGTTGCAGGTCCAGGTTCTGTTCGACGCTCGAAACGCGCGCGTAGCCCATCTTCAACGGGACAAACTTTTCAAAAATCCTCGCAAAAGGCTTGGCTTTTGCGAGCCACTTTTGCGAAGCCGCCTTCACTCAGAAAAGGCCCTTTGGACTACCGTTTGCAAAACGTACCACTTTTGCGACTCCTATGCCCTTGAGGGACCCTCCGGGGTTATGCCCATCGAATTTCTCAACGACCTGCAGCGGCGCTCCCACGGCCGTTTCAACGCGGAACCGACCCCGGATCAATTGGCGCGCTACTTCCACCTCGATGATGCCGATCGGGCCCTCATCCACGCGCACCGCGGCGATCACAACCGGTTAGGGTTTGCCGTCCAGCTCTGCATGGCCCGGTTCCCCGGCACTTTCCTCGAAACGCCCTCCGAGACCCCGAAAGGCGTGATCGCCTTTGTGGGCCAGCAATTGGGGATCCGGGAGTTGACCGCGTTTACCGAGTACTGCGACGGTCGGACGCGCAAAGCGCACGTGAGCGAGATCCGGCGGCGGTACGGGTTTTGTGACTTCAGCGACCGCTCGGGCCGATTCCGGCTTCAGCGCTGGCTCTACGCGCTCTGCTGGACGGGGACCGATCGGCCCGGGGTGCTTTTCGACCGGGCCGTGGCTTGGCTGATTACCCATAAAATCCTGCTGCCGGGCGTGACGGTGCTCGAGCGGCTGGTCGCTCGCATTCGCCGTCGGACCCACGAACGGGTCTGGGGCCTACTCACCCAGGCTCTAGCGGCCGAAACGACGATCAAGCTTGAGGCCCTTCTGCGGATTCCGGACGGCGGCCACGCGTCGGTGTCGGACCACCTGCGAAAAGGCCCGGCTGCGCACGCTCAAGGACCTGGATGCGGCCGCGATTCAGCTGAGCCAAGTCGGCCGGCTCCTCTTGGACCGGAGCGTCCCGGACGCCGCGGTCCGCGGGGCCGCGTTCGCCCGCGTCGTGCCCGAAGCGTTGGAAGCCGCGGTGGGCCAAGTGGAGCGCTTGGTCCGCCCCCCGGAAGACGTCTACTATCAAGAGCTCTGCGAGAGCTTTCGTCGGGTGCGCACCTTTTTGCCCAGCCTGCTGCGGACGGTGCGTTTCGGCGCGACCCCGGCCGCGTTTTCCCGTTACGTGGTCGTGGGTTGACGATCTTCGTACCGGCCTCTGGGGATCCGCGGGCGGCTGACGGTAGAACGTCCCAACGGCGCGACTTTGGGACCGGTTCCCTCCTCCACTAAACCCTAAGGCCCGGGATCAAACCACGCGCACAATCCACGACGGCCTTTTATATAATCAAATTGCATGAAATATCGACAGATTACGTCAGGGTATATAGATAAATTGGGTCGATCATTCATTTATTTGATTACGACCGATGCTTAATGCATTAGGTACATATCGCGGTCGCGGCGCTTCGGCGGGCGGGCCTTCTCCCTCCCCCGTAGCCAGTGCGGACTTGGCTCACGCCTCGCCCCTGGCCCGGCGTCGCGGCATTCGGAGCGGCGCGTGCCGCTTCGCCCGCGGGTGAACGCCTTTGGCGCCCGTTGGCAGGTCGAGTTCCTCGAGCCCCAGCTGAAGGCAGGCCGCCCCTGCTCACGATGGCAACGAGTGGAGAAACGGGGTATCGGAATCACGTCTGTCGCGATGAGGACCCGGTCAGCGGTGCCAAGCCGCAATTCGGAGCCGGTTACGGAACGGAAAAATCGTACGCCAGGGCCTGACCGGACGGCTCGAGCCAGGGCGACGCATGAGAACCCGGCGGGAATGCGTTTCGTGAGCTCGCCCCATCCGCCGCAGATTCATCCCCGGAGCAGACATAGTCGCGCAAAAGGGGCATCCCGATCAATTTAGGATTTGCTACCTATTGTAGTCCACGCTAAAACTTTGATCCTAGGGTAAATCACATGCTTATGGATACCTCCGTGAACCCCACCCTCGAGCGGGGCTGGCGCTTCCGCCGGGCCGACCCGTCGTTGCCGGAAGTCCACCGTTCGGTTTCCGTGCCCAAAGCGGGTCCCGGTTGGTGGGCGGTCCTGCGCAAGCTGCTCGCGTTCTCCGGGCCCGGCTATTTGATCGCGGTCGGCTACATGGACCCAGGTAACTGGGCCACCGACCTCGCGGGCGGCTCGCAGTTCTACTACGGGCTCTTGTCGGTGGTGGTCGTCTCCAGCCTGATGGCCATCTTCCTCCAGTACCTGGCCCTCAAACTGGGCGTGGTCACCGGCCGGGACCTGGCCCAAGCCTGCCGGGACCATTTCCATCCGGCGGTCAACTTTGTGCTCTGGATCGGTTGTGAGATCGCCATTGCGGCCTGTGACCTGGCCGAAGTCATCGGCTCGGCCATTGCCCTCAACCTGCTCTTCGGTTTGCCATTGGTCTGGGGCGTTTGCCTGACCGCCTGCGATGTGCTCGCCGTGTTGTACCTCCAACAGAAAGGGTTTCGATTCGTCGAAGCGCTGGTGCTGGCCCTCATCGGCGTCATCGCGCTGAGCTTCGGAATCCAAATCTTCCTGTCCAAGCCCGATTGGGGGGCGCTGGCGTGGGGTTGCCTGCCCTCGGCGGAGGTCCTGCGCAACCGGGACATGCTTTATGTAGCGATCGGGATTGTGGGGGCCACGGTGATGCCGCACAACCTGTACCTGCACTCCTCGATCGCGCAGACCCGCAACTTTGAGCCAACGCCGCAGGGCCAACGGGAGGCCATCTTTTACGGCACCATCGATTCGATCGCGGCGCTCTTTTTTGCGCTCTTCATTAATGCCGCGATCCTGGTGGTGGCCGCGGCGACCTTTTACCGCAGCGGCCACCACGACGTGGCCGAAATTCAAGACGCCTACATGTAGCGACCTGAAAACATAAACGCCCGGACCCGAAAACATCCGCGCTTTGGGACCACATTGATTGAGAATGAGGGGCCGCTCGGGACCACATTATTTGAGAATGGGCCCACATTAATTGATAACGGCCCGAAAACATCCGCCCGGGACCACACGAACTGACAACGGCTTAAAGGGGAATGCCCGCCGCCCGAATCTCGTTTTGGAACTCTTGCGTCTGGCTGGCCGGCAGCTTTCCTCGAAGGAAGGAGCGTACCTCTGCCGGTTTCGCATTGAGCAGCTCGGCCAGGGCTCTGACGTTGTATCCTTGCCGCGTCAGCCGCGGTTCGAGCCCATCGAGGTCTTTGGCCAACACCGTGTCGATCACCTCGGCGCCCACCGGCTTCTGGCCGACTGCGTAGCCTTCCTCGAACGCCAGCGTCAGGTATTGCTCGAATTGCAGGGGGGTCGTCAGCCGGTCGCTCAAGACGCTCAGGGCCTCGGCGGTGATGATCGCCTCGAGCTGGGCTTTCGGGCTGAGGACTTCGCTGAGCAGCCACTGCACGTACCGGCGCTTTTCGCCACCGAAACCTTCCAGTTCGAAGACGGTCGCTCGCGAGCCGATCTCCTCCATCGACGGCCGGCGCAGGTCGTTCTTGAGCTTCGGATGGCCCGCCAACACCACCGACAGGGTGCCCCCGCCGTCGCGCACCACTTCCATCAGCCGTTTGAGCCCCACCAGCGTCTTGCTATGCAAGTCATGC
>JAFBAP010000118.1 GCA_019247695.1 Verrucomicrobiota bacterium
CGAGTGACGAGTAACGGGTGACGGGTGTCGGGTGTCGGGTGTCGGGTGTCGGGTGTCGGGTGTCGGGCACGAGCTTGGGGAAGCGGCGCCAATGTCAAGCTTGTAATCCCTCTTCCCGCCGTGGTCGCCGTGGCTCGCCGTGCTCGCCGTGTTCGCCGTGTGAACTCTTACGTTGTGCCCGCCAAACCCGCCGCGCCCGCCGTGTGACCGTGTGAACTCTTACGTTGTGCCCGCCAAACCCGCCAAACCCGCCGCTGTGCAGGGTTCAGAGGCGGCTGGTGGGGTACACGATTGCTATGCCCGTATGAGGGTACTGCCAGAAATCAGGCTCCTCGACCGGCGTTTGATCCGTGAGGATCACCGCGGCCGCGCCGAGGCAAGCCGCCTCGCTTTGTATCCGCCGGTAATTGTCCGCCGGAACCGTGTTACGCCCGCCGGGAGATGAGACCGTGCCGACCATGAAATAATTGCGTGCAGGTGGGCTCGAGTAGATAACCACCTGGTCCGCGCATCCTTTTTTCTCCGGCGGAAAATCCTCCCACCACTTCGAGCAACAACCTCCCAAGGCGAGCCCTGCACAGACGGTTCCGATCGCAAAGGTTCTGGCCACAATTCACCTTACCAGACGGCGTGCCGGTGCGTCCAGGGAGTCTGCCGTCAGCACACCCTGCATGGCTTCGGGTATGGCTAACGCCGTCACATCTCCGGAAAGTACGAGCTTGTTCTGAGAAATCCTGAAACTTTGCCGCCCGGAATGCTTAGGAAAGCGGTGATATGAGCGTCCTTTCCGCGCCCGGTTCGGCGAAAGCGGGGTCCCAGGCCGGGACTCCGGTGCGCTCCCCGCGTACGTCGATCGTTCTGGCCGAACTGGCCCGCCAGCGCCGGTACCGGCGCCGCCTGCGCCGCCTCAAACGCCTGCGTCGCCGCGGCGCTTGGGGCCGCCGGTTGGCTTGGCTCATCGCTTTCGGCCGGAAGTCGCTCGACGTGGCGCGCACCAACGCGGTGCCCTGCTTCTTGCTGCCCGTCGGGATCATCCCGCTCGTTTACCTGGTGATGCGGTGATCCCGCCGAACTCCGCGTGCCGGCCGCCACCCGGACTCGTCAACGGTCCGCACACAGCGCTCCCGAACGCTGCAGCCCGGCCAACAATTGTTGCTTTTCCGTTTGACAGTTCTCCCCCTCCGATAAGAACGTTGCCAGATTAATTGCCCGGTGGCGTTCTGACGACGATACCGCGCCAATTGTGTCCCCCCGAATGCATGCGAGCAGTCGTAACTGCCTTTCGTTTAACCTCGTGTCCCCTCGTTTTCCTTCACCCTGCCGCGGCGAAAACTAACCAACCCCCGTTCCCTCCCTCTACGACAATGACCAGAAATCCCTTTATGACGGCTTGCCTGATGGCCGGATGCGCCGCCTTGTTGGCCGCCTCGATGCCCACGGCGCAAGCAAAGACCGAAAGGCTGGCCCTCAACGTGCCGAACATGGCGTTCCCTTTCTTCGCGTTCATGCGCAACCAGGCCAACGACGAGGCCAGGAAGCTGAAAGTGGACCTGTTTCTCCAGGACGGGCAAGGCAGTTCGCCCAAACAATCCAGTGACCTGCGCACCACCATAACCCAGGGTGTGGACGGCATCGTGCTGGTGCCCAACGACGTTCACGCGCTGGTGCCCGCCGTCAACGAAGCCCTCCAGGCCGACATCCCCCTGGTAACGGTGGACCGCCGGGTGGTCGGCACCAGCAAGCCCGTCCCACATGTCGGGGCGGATAATGTGGCCGGTGGCCGCGCCCAAGGGGAGTGGGTGACCAAAAAGTTTCCCAATGGAGCTAAAATCATCTTCCTGCGCGGCGAACCGGGATCCAGCCCGGCCATCGATCGGGCCGAAGGTTTTTACGCGGTGATCAAGGCGGCGGGGGACAAGTACAAGGTGCTGGCGGATCAAACCGCCAACTTCCACCGCGACCAGGGGATGACCGTGACCCAGAACCTGTTGACCTCTCTGGGAACCCCGCCGGACGTGATCGTCAGTTCCAATGACGACATGGCCTTGGGCGCCGTCTCCGCCCTGCAACAGTCGGGTGCGTCGAAGGGCAAGGTCGCCGTAGTCGGCTACGATGCCCTGCCTGAAGCGTTGCAGGCGATCCGTAACGGGGATATGTCGGCCACCGTGGAGCAGTCGCCCGGTAAGCAAGTGCGGACGGCGCTCGACGAGTTGGTAGGCTTCATCCGGGACAAAACGCCGATGCAGAGCGTGTCGGTTCCGCCGTTTATCGTGGACAGCTCCAACCTCGACAAAGCTGAGCGGATCGACGAGGCCAAGTAGGACGATCCAGGCTCGGCGCGAAACCAGGGACCATTCCGGTGAGGACGGTCTTGCGGTCGAAGAGTGGCGGGAGGGTGATCGGACCCTCCCTCTTCTGTTTGTCCGGCATAACGCCCGCCGGCTGGCTCCCGGGAGGCCCTTGCCCGTTTTCCGCCTGCGACCCGATGTTGACGCCATTCATCCCCGCCAGCGTCCCCCCAGCATCCCTTACTGATCCCATGAAGACCCCCACAAAACTGCGTCTGCCGAAAACACGCCCCTTCGCCTCCCTGGCGGTGGCGGCTGCTGCCGCGTTCGCCGGCATCCTTACTGGCCAAGCCAGGGAACACGTCGACCTCCAGTTCTGGGACATGATCTGGGGACCCGCGGAATACATCGATACCGGTAAAGCGCTCGTTGCGCAATTTAACCAGGAACACCCCGACATCACCGTCACTTACCGTTCTATCCCTTGGAGCAACTGGTATCAGACCTTCCTGACGGCCATCGGTTCGGGCACAGCCCCCGACCTGAGCACAGGGGCCGGTTACCAAGCGGTTCAGCTTTACGATCAGGGAGCGATCCTGCCGATCGACGACCTGATCAGCGCGTGGCAAGCCAATGGGAAACTGAACGATTTTCTGCCCAAAACCGTCGACACGCTTCGATACGACAACCACTATGTGGCGCTCCCGTGGGCCATCGACATCCGGGTCTGGTATTATCGCAAGGATCTGCTCGAGCAGGCGCACATCCAACCTCCGTCCAATTGGCAGGAGTTCAAGTCCGCCGCGCAGGCCTTGACCAACGACAAGGCGGGCCAGTACGGGTTCGTGGCCTGCGGGGATACGCTTGGGTCGCAGTGGGTGTACACGCTGATGCTTAACAACGGGGGAGGCCTGTTCACCCCGGATAGAAAACCTGATCTGGGTTCCGACCGAAACCTCGAAGCGTTGCGGTTCTTGTCGGACCTGGTGCAAAGCCGCGTCGTCAACCCCGCCAGCGCCGGTTATAAAGATGACGATGCGGTTAGCGGGTTCAGCCAGGGTACGGGTGCGTTGACGCTTTTTCCGCCCGGCCTCAGCGGCCGTTTGCCGAAGATTGCCGATAAGATCGGGATCCTGAAACCTTTGACCGGGCCGCACGGCGATCAAGGCACAATCTTCTGGGTCAATAACATCATGTTATACAAACAAGGCAAGCACCCTGCCGAGGCAAAGGCGTTTCTGGAATGGTGGTCCGAGCACGAGAAAGATCTCTGGACCAAAGGGCACGTGACCCAGTTGCCGGTCCGAAAATCGTTCGCCGCCGACCCGTACTTTCAGGAAAATGCCGAAACGAAGTTCATCCTGGAAAATTACGTGCCGGTCGGGAAGACCACCGCCACGCACGCGACTGAGATTTTTCCAAAGCTCAACGAAGTTGAAGGCGAAGGCGTCATGCAAACGCTCATGCAGAACCTGCTGCAGGGCAAAGACGTCAGCGGCTCGGTCAAGGCCGCCTCTGACCGGGTGAAATCGATTATGGAGGATTAAGCCGGCCTGAATTTGCCCCGTCGCGCGGGCAGCCCGGCGGGTTGCCCGCGAGCCGACGCGGCATTGTTGTTAACGCCATGGCGACCGAAGCCATCCGGAGCCCCAAGGCTGCCGCCGGACCGGCATCCATGCCCATCAGGCGCAAGGCGCCGATCCAGTGGTTGCCTTACCTGTTGCTGCTGCCGTCGCTCGCCCTCGTCGGCGTGATCGAATTTTATCCGTTCATCAGCGGCGCTTCGTACAGCCTGCACAAAGGCAACCTGTTGAACACCGGCGCCTTCGTCGGATTGCAGAACTACCAACGCCTGTTTGGCTCCACCGATTTCTACCATTCGCTCTGGTTCAGTTTTCTTTTTGCGTTCTTCAACGTCCTGTTCAGCTACCTCATCGGCTTGGCGTTGGCGCTGTTTCTCAACCTGGACTTTCCCGGGCGGGGCCTCTGCCGCGTGCTCCTGCTCCTGCCCTGGATCGTGCCGGCCGTGGTTTCCATCGTGAGCTGGAAATGGTTGATCGCCGACCGCGGGGGGCTCGTCAACGTCCTCCTTGGCGATCTTCACCTTGGGCCTATTTATTTTCTGAGCGAGAGCGGGTGGGCCATGGTAGCCGTGATCGTCATCAAGATCTGGCGCAGTTTCCCCTTCATGATGTTAAGCCTGTTGGCTGCACTCCAGGTGATCGACAAGACCTTGTACGAGGCGGCCAGGATCGATGGAGCCAACCACTGGCAGATGTTTTGGCACATCACGATGCCGCACCTTAAGAACATCTCCATCGTCCAGGCGATCCTCATGGTGATCTGGAGCATCAACGACTTTGAAACCCCCTTCCTCCTGACGCAGGGCGGCCCGTCGAATGCCACCGAGAATCTGATTCTGCTCGCCTACCGCTACACCTTCGGACGCAACGACGTCGGCCGTGGCTCGGCCGTCGCCCTTCTCACCCTGGTGGTCCTGACCGTGCTCGCTACCTTCATGATGCGCCAGCAGCGGAAAATCGCTTAACCACGGGAACCGATCAGCAGCGTATGCGCTCAAACCGACGATGGTTGCTTCTCCTGGTGGGCTTGGTAATCATTTTCATCGTCGATTTTCCCATCCTGACGGTCGCCCTCAACTCGTTTCGAACGACTGAAAATATCCTGTCCTCGCGCAGCATCCTGCCCGTCCAGCCGACGCTGGCCAACTATGCTTACGTCAGTACCCGCACGCATTTCTGGGCGTTCCTGGTCAATAGCGCCGTCGTTGCGTCTCTCAGCACAGTGCTGGGGATCGTTTTAGCCGGGTTGGCAGGTTTTGCCCTGTCACGGTTTCGTGCCCGGATTCTGGGGAGCTACAACCAGATGTTGCTGTTGGTGCAGATGTTCCCGCTGATCCTCGCGATCATCCCGCTCTTTATTTTCTTCCGCCGCCTCGGCCTGGTGAACAGCTTTCTGCCCGTTGTCCTGGTCTACACGGTTACCCAGTTGCCGTTTGCCACCTGGATGCTGCGCTCCTATTTCGACAGCATCCCCAGGGACCTGGACGAAGCGGCCATCGTCGACGGCGCCTCGCCGATGCGGGCCTTTGTTCAGATCATCCTGCCCTTGACCCTGCCCGGCATCGCGGCAGTATCGATCTTCTCGTTCCTGTTTTCCTATAACGAGTTCTTTATCTCCAGCGTGTTCCTGCGGGACGAGAACCGGATGACGATGCCGGTCGGCATCCAATCCTTCATGCAGCAGTACGGAACCGATTGGGGCAGCCTCATGGCTTCGGCCACGCTCGGCATGATTCCGACGCTGATCCTGTTTTTCTGCATCCAGCGATACATGGTCTCCGGCGCCACGGCCGGGGCGGTTAAAGGCTGACACCGGGGGAACAACTATGTCGACGCAACGCACAGGAGAACAACAAACCGGCAGCGAACCCGTCGGCCCTGCACCCGGACCTGGGCCTGGGCCTTCGCCGAAGCGGAAGCTCCGGATCGGGATGGTAGGGTGTGGGGAGGTCAGCCAGATCATCCACTGGCCGAGCCTGTACCAGTTGGCGGACCGTTACGAGGTAACGGCCCTGTGCGACGTGAGCCCCGTGATCCTGGAGCAACTGGGCAGGTTCTGGAATGTCCCGGCGCTGACGACGGATCACCGTCAACTGGTCAACCGTGCCGACGTTGATGCGGTGCTGGTGGCCAACCCCAACGCCTTTCACGCCGAGGTCACGCTGGCCGCCATCGCGGCCGGAAAACACGTTCTGGTGGAAAAACCGATGTGCATCAACCACCGTGAAGCCGGCCAGATTATCGCCGCGCAGAAGAGCCGGGGCGTCGTCGTTCAGGTCGGTTACATGCGCCGGTACGCGCCCGCCTTCCTGGGTGCCTGCGAGGCGGTCCGGCAGATGGGCCCGATCAGGTTTGCCCGGGTACACGATTTCATCGGGCTGAACTCGTTGATCATCAACGCCACCTCCCGGGTGATCCGCGATCCGCAGTTGCCGGAATCCCTGAAACTCGACGCGAAGGCGCGCGAGGATGCGCTGGTGGAAGAAGCGTTAGGCGGGAAAGTAACGGAATCGCTAAGGAAAGCCTACACGTTGATGCTGGGGTTGAGCAGCCATGACCTTTCGGCCATGCGCGAACTCCTGGGCATGCCCAAGCGCGTGCTTTTTGCCGCGCAGCGCGCAGAAGGGTTCTACCTGGCGGCTGCGTTCGATTATGGCCCGTACGTCTGCCAATTTGAGACCGGCATCGACCGCATCGCCCGCTATGATACGCACCTGGAGGTGTACGGGGCCGAGAGGCTGGTCCGGGTCCGGTACGACACGCCTTACGTGCGCAACTCGCCGGTCCGGCTCATCGTGACGGAAGCCAACCGGGGAGGGGGGGTGACCGAAATCGACGCGCATCCGGCGTGGGGCGACCCGTTCGTGGAAGAATGGAAGGCGTTCTATGAAAACGTGACCGGGCACCAGGCGCCTAAAACCGATCCGGCCGACTTTGTCCATGACCTCGATCTCTTTGCGGAAATGGCCCGGCTGATGCGGGAACCTTGAATCTTGGAGGGAATCGAACCCAAGTTTATGGCGTTAAGCAGCAATCACACCCCATCACGGTTATCGAGCCTTCACTGATAGAATCATATCCGGATAGTTGGGCAACGGCTGGTAAAAAGCCGGGTTAGACCACATTATGCTCTAGTGATCCTGTCTCTGAAACCTCAATAAATTATTTCTTTGATGTCGGCTGAGGGGGGTGTCGCGCCGGAGGACGCTCTGTAGCGGTTGGATCGGCCTTAGGCCCAACGGGCCGGGGGACCTTATACCATTTCGATGACCATCG
The DNA here is from genome assembly GCA_019247695.1 of Verrucomicrobiota bacterium. Lineage (NCBI taxonomy): Bacteria > Pseudomonadati > Verrucomicrobiota > Verrucomicrobiota bacterium. Next base: position 7,148 of record JAFBAP010000118.1, read on the forward strand.
AGAGAAAAGGTTGTCTTAGGCCCAACGGGCCGGTAGAACCTAGCCAAGGGTTTACCCTGGGAAGCGGCCCCCTTCCTCGTCGGAGGCCTGAAGGGCCGGCAGAAGGTGTCGTTCGCATTTTCTGCCGCCCCTTCAGCAAATCCAACCCGGCGGGGCGGGCGTTTGTTAGGGAGGGCGTACCGGCGTGACGCCTTAGGAGGGCTCGATCGTGATTTGACGGTTACCCAGGGTAAACCCTGGGCTAGGTTCTGCCGCCCCTTCGGGGCTAAAACCGGCTTAACCATCCTGAGAAGGGGTGTAGGGCTGAGTCGGGGGCGAAACGCCTTCCCAGGGTAAACCCTGGGCTAAGGTCTCCCGGCCGGTTAGATCTAAGACCGTATATACGGTCTGGGAGGTGTAACGCCGGCAGGGCGCTGGGAAGGAAGACGAAATTTTACCTTCATGGCCGCCGAAATGCTGTAACCGCTCCGAACCCAACACGGGGCCGCCATCATCGGTGCACCCTTATCGTGACAGATCT